>NZ_JAJAPB010000002.1:300000-385049 GCF_026226615.1 Geovibrio ferrireducens | reverse complement strand
ATTATTCAAGAATCAAAGGTAAATTCGACATCTACGGACTCCCCTCTGAGAACACGTATGTATCCTTCAGCGTAGACTACTGGGATGTAAAGAACACACCTGACACGAACGACAGTGAGCGTCTTCAGTACGGTGTTCAGATCAGCCAGAAAGTTGGACGCACTATGGATGTATGGGCTGGAACCTCCTTCAACCGTTACGAGTATGACTATGTAAACGACAGAAGGAAGGACTCGGTCAGAAGCTACTACATAGGCGGTCAGTATCAGCCTACGAAGGTTCTCAGCTTTATGGCTGATTTGAGTATGGAAGATACTGAGTTCTATGATGATGTTGACAAGAGCCTTGACAAGAACTACACGGCCGAGCTCTGGGCCAACATCATATTCTAGGGAGGAGAGGTATGAAAGCGAAGATAACAGTACTCTCCATGGTAATGGCTATGCTGCTTGTTGCGGTATATGCATTTGCCGTGGAATCGAATAAACCCTCCAGCCACGATATTTCCTGGATGGACAGACACGGTTCAGCCAGCAAGGTGAACAAGCAGGAATGCTTACAGTGCCATACTGATCAGGTAAGCTGCATCCAGTGTCATCAGGAAGTATCACCGAGGAACCATACTCCTTCATGGACTAAGAAGGGTCATGGCCTTGAGGCGAGATGGGACAGAAGCTCATGTACCACCTGCCATAAGGAAGACAGCTGTATAGAGTGTCACAGCGTAACTCCCCCTTCCAGCCACAGACCTGGCTGGGGCGGTTCGGGAGCAAGCCTCCAGAGACACTGCAACAACTGCCACTACCCGGTGCAGCAGACTACATGCAACGTATGCCACAAGACGGCACACGCGCCTAATGCGTACTAGATAAGGAGATAATTATGAGCCTTAAAGATAAACTTAACCAGGTAACCCGCCGTGACTTCCTTAAGGGAGTGAGCGCAGTAGGTGCCACTGCTGCTGTTTACGGCTGCGGCGGTTCAGGAAGCGGCGGCAAAACTTATATGGAAGAGGATGAGGAAAACCGTCCGACACCTCCGGCAATAACTGAAACGGTTGTGGCAGGAGCTGCACCGCACAACTGCGGCGGGCGCTGTGTGACAAAGGCGTATGTTAAAGACGGCGTAATCAAAAGGTTTGTCACCGACGAAACACCCGATCTGAATATAGTCAACGGTGAAAGCGAAGATTTGCCTCAGATGAGAGCATGTATACGCTGCCGGTCGAATACTCAGAGATTTTACCGTAACGACCGTGTTCTTTACCCTCTTAAACAAACCGGTGAAAGGGGCGACGTAAACGGTTTTGTCAGGATTTCATGGGAAGAGGTCGCAACTGAAATAGCTGCTAAACTTACCAGCCTTAAAGCTCTGTATGGCGCAAAATCTTTTTCAGCTCATTATGCTTCAGGCGATGGTTCGGAAGTTGCAGGTGCTGCTTCCTGTGCATCACGTCTGCTTAATATCATGGGCGGACAGATGACATACCGCAACGACTACAGCTGGCCTTCACTTGAACACACAAGTTGGTTCTTTTTCGGACAGAATTTTTATTTTCCTCCGGGAAAATCCAGACAGGACGCTTTTAACTCTGATGCACTGTTTCTTTGGAGCGGAAATTACGCAGAAAGCATTTGGGGAACAAATACTGCATGGTATATACAGCAGATTAAAGAAAAAGGCACAAAGGTCTTTGTTATTGACGGGCGAGTTTCTCAAACTGTTGTATCCCATGCCAGTGAACACATAGCAGTTGTTCCCGGAACGGATGCTGCCTTGGTACAGGCTATTATGCACGAACTCATAGTAAATACATGGAACACCGACGGTTCATTGAAAGCAGATCCTTGGCTGGATGCTGAGTTCATTCTCAGATATACTCACGGATTTTTCGATGATGAGGCTTTTACGCTGTATCCTGCAATAGCCAAAACATACCACGCTGATGTGGACAGGAGCACAGATTATATTGTTCCCAACGGTTCTTCCCTCAGTGCTTATATAATGGGTACTGACGACAGGCTTGTTCAGGCAGGGCTTAACGGAGATGTATCTGTTTACCCGTCACAGATAGGCTATAACAACTACAATGCCGATGATCCGAATGATAATCTTAAGGATGCACTTGTTTCAGTATACGGAAAAGTTGCCAAAACTCCTGAGTGGGCTGAATCTATATGCGGTATACCGGCAGCTAAAATAAGAGAGCTTGCTGAAATTTTTGCAAAAAAGAAAGTAACACTCTGGTTTGGCGGTGGTTTTCAGAGGCAGTCTGAAGGTGAACAATTACCCCTGAATGGTTATACTCTTGGAGTCATAACCAAAAACTTTGGCGAACCCGGAAGGCATGTCGGAGTGTACACCGACAGGCAGCCGTTATCTTTCGGTGTTACATTCCCTACCGGAAAAAATAACGCATATGCGGATTTTACAGGTATATATGATTTAAGCAAGCTCACAGCTCCTGCATATACTCCTGCTGTAACCAGATCGTCCTATCCTGTATTTCTCTGGCCGGATATAGCCAAATACGGTGGAACTGGGAAATCAATGTGGAATGATGGACAGGTTAAAAACTTTCCCACTCCAATGAAGGCTATACTCAATTTTGGCGGAAATTGCCTTGTTAATCAATGTGGTGACTACAATACGGTTTCTGGGATTATTAAAGACAGAAATAATGTAGAGTTAATTGTAACTGCTGACCAGTTTATGACAGCATCAGCAAAATTTTCAGATTATGTTCTTCCTGCTGCTACTGCTTTTGAGAAAGAAGGTGCCTGCTCAGGCTGGCTTGCCGGAGATACGCTTATATGTATGAATAAGGCAGTGGAACCTCTCGGTGAAGCATTGCCTGATTATGACATTGTCGCGAAGATTGCGGATAAACTGGGTGTTCTCAGCGAATACACCGAAGGCAAAACTGTTGATGACTGGAGAAAAGAAGCCATTGAACCTCTGCTTACAGCTTACAACGCAGGAATGACTTATGATGAATGGAAGGAGAAAGGTCTTTTCCATATGGATTCGTCATACGGGATAACTGATCCGCTTGCCGCCTACAGAACGGATCCGCATGTTGGTGCGCTTTATACTCCCACCGGAAAGTTTGAAATATATTCTCAGGCTATGGTAGAAGACTACGAAGCAAGGTTTTACGATAATGATGATGCAAGAGTTACTCTTGAGGGCCCACTTCACGATGGGAAAACAACAGGGAAATTTGTGTACGCTATTCCTATGGTTATTCCTATGCTTGAAGGTTCTTTTGCAGATGGCTCTGCAGCAGATCCACAAGGTTACAAAACTAATTATCCATATTGCCTTAATGGATGGCACATCTATTACCGTTCTCACTCTACACACTCTAACAATGCCTACATCAATGAAGTTTTCAAAAAAGACGCTGACGGTAACAGTGCGTATCTGGATCCTGAACGTGAGCTTGGAGAAGTTTGGGACAATAATGTTTATGAACCGATATGGATTAATCCGGCAGATGCTGTTGCTGAAGGTATTCTTACCGGTGATAGAGTAATTGTTGAAAGTCCGAGAGGCAGTATATATGCAACTGCAGTTGTGACTCAGAGAGTAAGAGCAGGCTGGCCTGCAATGGGACAAGGCGGCTGGGCTAATGGTGATAATGCTGACGGTAAACCTGATATAGGAGGAGCTATCAATGTTCTCACAAAACTTCGTCCTTCGAGAATATGTCAGGGTATGACTTTAGGTGCCGACACTCGAATCAATATAAGAAAAGGATAGGCGGAGGAATACCATGGCTAAACAGATGGCATTTTACTTTGATCAGAACAGATGTATGGGCTGCAACACGTGTGTTGTGGCATGTAAAGACTGGAATAATGTTAAACCCGGCAAGGCAAGCTGGAGAAAACTGAATATTACTGAAAGCGGCGCTTTCCCCGATGTTAAGGTTTTCAACCTTGTCCTTTCCTGCAACCACTGCGCAAACCCTGCCTGCACGGCAGCCTGCCCCGTGGGAGCGATTTATAAAAGAAAAGAGGACGGCATAGTAATAGTAGACCGTGACAAGTGCCAGAACATCCGTTCCTGCGCAGTTGCATGCCCCTATGGTGCTCCTCAGTTCGGCGATGATAAATCTGAGCCTGTTAAGAAGGCAAGCTGGGCTGTTAAACACCCTGTACAGAAATGTACCTTCTGCTGGGACAGGCTTGAAGACGGTCTTGCACCCGCGTGCGTGGCTTCCTGCCCTCAGAGAGCCCTTGACTTCGGCACAGTTGAAGAGATCAGCGCGAAATACCCCACAGCACAGAGAACTGCTGTAGGTATGCCCGATTCATCAAAGGACTCCAACGGTAATACCCTTACCTCAGGAGATACAGTACCCTCCATTTTCTTTAAACCGAAAAACTAGGAGCTGTAACAACCAAAAATACCGCCCTCTTAGGGGGGCGGTATTTCTTTTTTTAAACCCTTGTGAAATGGGGGAGTAAGTTATATTTTGTCTGCTGAGTAAAGACATTAAAAAGGAAATTCAATGATAACAGACATAAATGCAAAGACCTTAGACTTGATTAAGAACAGAACTTTCAGGGAGGATGCTGAAAGATATGTGCTGCAGTACGCTGATTTCATGAAATTTGCTGAAGATTCGGGAATCGGTGCAGTCGAGGGAGCTTCCTCTAACAGCATAGCCGCTGAGAGGCTCTTAAAAAACAGTCGGATTAAGGGCTATAACGCAAAAAGTCTTTCATACGGTTATCTCTCCCCCGCCTGCACCGATTGCCGAACCGGAGAAAATTCCAAAACCGTTTTCCATACCCTGACATGCAACCGCGACTGTTATTTCTGCGCTAACATGAATCAGGAAGAGTATGATTTTTACACCCAAAACATCAATAACGCAGAAGAAGAGCTTGATGCTTCAATGGCGGGAAAAAAGGTTTCATCAGTAGCCCTTACGGGCGGTGAGCCGCTCCTTCTGCCTGAACGCGCTGTCAGCTTTTTTAAGCATGCCGCGGAGAAATATCCCGAAGCGCACAGACGCCTTTATACCAACGGTGATCTTCTCACTGATGACCTTGCGGAACAGCTTGCCGCTGCCGGTCTTAATGAGATACGCATAAGCGTGAAAATGGATAAGGACGGCTACCCCGCGGAAACTCTGGACAAGCTCGGAACCGCCAGAAAATTTATCCCCGTCGTAATGGTGGAGATGCCCGTTATCCCCGGAACTTTTGAGCATATGAAGGATCTTCTGTTAAAAATGGATGAGATAGGGTGCGACGGGATCAACATACTTGAGTTCCTTTATCCGTGGACAGATGCGGAAGAATATAAAAAACTGGGCTTTAAAATAAAAAGCCGCCCCTACCACGTGCTTTATTCTTACAATTATTCCGGCGGTCTGCCCGTTGCAGGCAGCGAGGAGGAATGCCTGCGGCTGCTTGAGTTTGCTCTTGAAAAGGGTCTCAAGCTGGGTGTGCATTACTGTTCGCTGGAAAATAAGCTGACATCGCAGGTTTATTCCCAGAACTCCTCGACAAAGCTTATGCCTTTTGAAGTTATGTCCGAAAAGGACTTCTTTATAAAAATAGCCCGCGTCTACGGCGGAAACGCCGGAAAGGTGCAGAAGTTTCTCAGCAAAAAAGGTGCTCCCTTTCAGCGGTTGGCAGGTTCTGATGCCCTTGAGTTTCACCCTAAATACATTTCCGAACTCAGAGGGGTTGAAGAAGTGGCGCTGACGTACAATATTGTGGAAACAGAGGGAAAATCCTCCCACATGCGCGAGCTTAAGATAGACTTGGTTAATCCGGCTTTATTTGACTACGATGAAGATATATGAGGTGGCGTTATGAACGTTAATGAAATATGTGAGACACACAAGGGAAGAGACGTAACATTCAATATTTTTTCAAGAATATTCATGGATGTGCCGGACGATTTCTCCGACAGGCTTACCGCTGACACATGTGCTTACCTGCTTGCTGTTGCGGAGCTTTCCGAGAACGGCGATCTTAAAAAAGGCGCGCAGATTCTCAATACTTTTCTGCCTGCCGATAAATCAAATCTGGAAGGCTGGCTTGCCGAAAACAGGCTGGACAGGGCAAAGGACTTCACATTCCTTTTTGTTCTCGGTCAGGGTTCTGTTTCCGCTTATGAATCTGTGTACCGTTCGCCCGAAAAGCTCATTAAACAGGAGCCATGGAGCGAAGTTAAAACAGCCTATGCCGTCAACGGCTTTAAAAAAGCGGAAGGCAACAAAACAATCGAAGACCATGTATCGCTTGAGCTGCAGTTCATGGGACTCTTAAGCAAAAAAACGGCAGAGCTCATTCAGGAAGAGGACTTTGACGGAGCCGAAGCCAGACTCAAAACTCAGAAAGAGTTCTACGACAACCACATAATAAAATGGATTCCCGATTTCTGTGACATAGTCATATCAAAAAGCGAAAGGCTCCATACTCAGTTTTACGTTGCCTACGCATACCTTCTGAAAGGTTTCCTTACGGAAGATATGCTGCTTCTGGAAGACCTTGTCGGAGAATAGATTCCATGGGTGTTGTGGAAGGTGTATTTGAAAAACTTTCCGAATATTTCGTCATAAACAGCGCGCTGTGTGTGCGGGTTCGCCATAAGAACGCAGCCTGCACCGCATGCACGGATGTATGTCCCGCTGAGGCGGTGAGAATCACCCGTGCGGGCGGCAAGGTGCTTGTGGACTGGTCTGTCTGCACTGACTGCGGCAAGTGCGTGAATGCATGCATGAATAATGTATTCACGCTCCGCAGGGCGGATGATGCGCGTGTTTCTGCCTCCGCGGCAGAGCAGATAAAGACTGACGGCAGCGTTAAATACTCCTGCGCCCGCTCAAAATCCGCCGAAAACACGGCAAAGGTTTCCGCACTCGCCTATATAAACCGCAAACAGATAATAAAAGCCGCATCCGAAGGGGCTAAAAGGCAGGAGTTCATTCACGGCGACTGTTCGGCATGCCCCGCGGGGGGCTGTCTGGATATGCTGACTGCTGAGCTTGAGGCATCGTCAAAGGTGCTGGAGCTCTGCGGAAAAGAACCTGCATTCCTCATCAGAAAGCCGGATGAGGCTCCGCTCCCCAAGAAAAAGAGCAGGCTGGCAGAGCGCCTTGGCGGAAATCAGGATGTTAAGCTCAGCCGCCGTGAATTTTTCAGCTTCCTCAGAACAGGGGCAGAAAAATCCGTGGGGAAAACACTCCATTATCTCGGAGAAAACGATTCCAACCGCCAGAAAACAGTACTTGAGGTTAAGGAAGCTGCTGCTCCCCACAGGGAATATCTTAATTCTCTGGAAGTTTTGGGAGGAGATATTCTCATCCGTAATATGCAGAAGGAAGGGCTTCTGAAACGCGCGGAAATTAATACTGAAAAGTGCGCTAAATGCGGCATATGCGCCCGTATGTGCCCGTTCCAGATATTTGAGCCAGTCACAGAAATCATAAAAGGGAACGAAGTCACCCTGTCTGTAAATGTTAAGTCTGTGGGCTGCACAGGCTGCAACCTCTGCACCATATCCTGCCCGTACGGTGCTGTAAGCGTTCGCTGACATTCTTAGAATTATCTCTTAACTTTAAAGAAATCAGGTTTTATGCTAGGTTTTTCCATGGAGGCCCACCATGAGAAAAACCGCTGTTTTCAAGTCAGTTCTTTCGGATGACGATTCTCTGGACAGAGCATGTAAAAGCATACCGGAAGAGGCATGCAGACATTCAGCGCGCAATTACAAGGCAAACCTGATGAACGGAGCCGCATCCAAGCTTGCTGAACAGACAGCGGGGCCTAATCTGGTTATTCCGTGGCTACTCCAGGCGATAGGCGCTCCTTTATGGATTCTCGGTTTTGCAATGCCTCTCAAGCAGACCTTCTCCCTTCTTCCGCAGATGATTACCGCAGGTTACATCCGCACGCTCAGCATACGTAAAACAGTCTGGACTGTTTCCGGCTTTATTCAGGCTTTGTGTCTGCTGCTCATGATTCCGTCTGCCATGTATTTTACCCCGGCTAAGGCGGGCGTTTCGGTTCTTTTTCTCCTTATTGTTTTCAGCACGGCAAGCGGAGCAGCATCTGTGGCGTTTCAGGATGTTCTGGGCAAAACAGTTGACAAAGGGCAGAGGGGCAGGCTCCTCTCCGCCAGAGCATTCGCAGGGGGCATACTCACAATTGCAGCGGGGCTTGTAATAAGCAGGCTGAAAGGCGGCTCACTGACGACCCTCTATATGCTGCTTGTTTTCGGCGCCGTGCTGTGGATTATCTCCTCACTGTTCTTTCAGAGCATAAAGGAGTATCCGGGTTCTGTTAAAGGCGGCAGAAATGCTGTTAAGGAAACAGCGGCAGGGTTTGCCCTGTTCAGGAAGTATAAAGGGTTCAGACAATATATGTACGCAAGAATAATGCTGAATATTATAGAGATAGCCGTGCCTTTCTATGCTTTTTATGCTTCGGAGCTTCTGGGAACATCCAAGGCAGGACTGGGGCTCTTTATGACAGCCATAGGGGTTTCACAGGTGATCAGCAGCCCTTTCTGGGGACGTGCGGCAGATGAAACCAGCCGGACAGTGATGATCCAGAGCGCGGTTATATCCGTTGCGGCGGCTGCGGTTGCTGTTGTCTGTTATTTTCTCACATCCCAACTGGCTGTATATGCAGGACTTCTGGCCTCATTTGTGCTGATCGGACTTGCGGAGGCAGGAGTGAGGCTCGGCCGCAAGACATACCTCGTGGATGCCACACCTGCGGAGAACAAGGCTACTTTTACCGCTTTTAGCAACAGTATGGTGGGTGTTATCACGCTGTTTGCCGGGCTTCTCGGTTTTCTTGCCGAAAAAACAGGTGCAGCCGGGATAATAGCGGTAATAGGCGCAATTTCCATTTTGGCGGTGTTTGCCGCTGCTCTCATGCCCGAAGCTGATGATATGCTGAAAGAGTGACCCCTCCGGATTTTACAAAAAAACTGCTTGACTTTCTGCGGCTCAAAAGTTAGAGAAGATGAACTAATGTATTTTGATCTAAAAATTATAGCTTAATGAAATCCAGGAGGAGCCAATGAGTAAAGTAGGCATTTTTTACGGCAGCAGCACAGGCGTAACGAAAAGCGCGGCAGACGCAATAGCAAAAGAGCTTAAGAAAAACAGCATAGACGCAGACGTTCAGAGCGCAGGCGATACAGATATTTCTACAATTACTTCATACAGCGGAATAATCCTCGGCACATCCACATGGGGAATGGGCGACCTTCAGGACGACTGGGAAGGGCTCAGGAAGCCTCTTGCAAACTCTGACCTCAGCGGAAAGACAGTTGCTCTCTTCGGTTCAGGGGATCAGGACGGCTATCCCGACACTTTTGTTGACGGAATAGGCATACTCTATGATGCTGTCTCCTCCGCAGGAGCAAATGTTGTGGGTTCTGTTTCCACAGACGGCTACAACTATGATGCTTCCCTTGCAGAGAGAGACGGCGAGTTTGTGGGGCTCCCCATAGACGAGGACAATCAGGCGGATATGACCGATGAGCGTATCAAGGCGTGGGTAGCTTCAATCTGCGAATCATTCGCAGGCTGATATGCAGGTTTTCAGCCATCACCTGTATGAATACAAAAAGGGGCTGCGCAGCCTTATACTCCACACTGCAAAGGCGGAGCTCAGGCCTCTTTTTGAAAAAAAGCTGGAAAGGAACGAAATAGCCTATTTCATACAGGACATTGACGACACGAGGTTCAATATTTTTTTCGGAGACGAAAACTGCGTGAATGTTGTCAGGCAGTTCGGTGTTTCCCTGAATAAACTTACGGATGAACAGGACTTTATTCTGGGTGTTATGCTCGGTTACGACAGAATACTCCAGTGTAAAAGATACCTTTCCCGTAAAAATGCCGCCAAAAAATGCGGCAGACTGGCAGTGTAAATCCCTGCGGCGCGGATTCTGCCCCGCGCCGATCCTGATACTGTTATTCAAACCCCTGAGGCGGACATTCCCTGTGTCCGCCGTTTTTTTTATCACTTCCGCAAGCAGTATTCTTTTAAGTAAAGCCATGGTCAAATAAGGGTTACGGAGTGCTTGCCTGTCAGAAATAACTTGACAATAGATGTTGCTTATTATACTAGGGATGTATTATTTAGTTAGGTCATTCTAAAATTATTCCGAGGATCTCCGAATCCCGCATAGCTTATGCTTCTCATTATTTTTTGGAGGTTTTCTGAATGAGAAAATTGGTAACACTTTTATCAGCTCTTTTTCTGCTTCTCGCAGCAGGCTGCGGCGGCGGAAGTTCCGGCGGCGGAAGCGATGACCCCGGCGGAAGCAACACTCAGACCATTTCAGGCATCGTTACCGACCCCGCTATAACAGGGGCACAGGTTGAGATAAGAAAGATTTCCGATGACACAATCGTTAACACATGCGGGGTTGCGGGCAACCTTCTCTGCCGCAGGTTTACCAATGATGCGGGTGTGTTTTCATTCGTTGTGCCTTCTTCTTTCGATTTTTCTCTTTATTATATTGAAACACACGGCGGAGTTGACACTGAAACAGGTATCAGCTTTGAATCAATAAGCCTGAGAGCACCGCTTAATGCATTCAGCGGAAATGCTGACGGAATAGTTGTTTCCCCACTTACTTCTCTCATTACTTCTAACCTTTCCTCTGTGACTTCACGGATGAGCCAGAGTGAGATTCAGTCTGCTGTAAACGCAGTCAGGGCAGCTTTCGGCTTTGCGGCAGATGTTGATATACTTTCCGACCCTTCACTGGAACCTGAGCTTCTTCATGCTTCTTATCTTCTTGTTAAAATCGCTGTACAGTACCGTGATTTCAGTAGCACTTACGGCGGCGGGGAGGAAAACCCTTTTGATGCCATATCAAGAGCAATAGAGGACGGCGATTTTGTATCTCCGGGCGGGGTGTTTGCTGCGGGTGCTCTGGATGCTGTTTTTGCTGAGTTCACCTCCGCATCGTCTTATGCTGAGGTCAAACAGGAACTTGAGGAAACACTGGCAATTCTGGCGGGACTCAGCGGTGAGGGTGATATAATAGCAGAGCTGGTGGCAGCGGAAAAGAGCGCAATATTCAGAAGAACCGTTTCAAGCCTTGTAACTAATCTGCCTGCCACTGTTTCAGATACCTATACTGCAAATGTGGATAAGCTTCTTGCAGGGCTCGAAAACACATCAGGCGTAAGCTTCTCTCTTGAAAGCTTCCCGATTTATCAGGCTGTAAGGTTTGCTCTTTTCAATAACAGCTTCTTTGTTGACTATAATAACTATATATCAGGGGATTTTGATGCGGAGCTTGCTTCTCTTCTCTCTGCAAACGGTTTCGCATCGGCGCTCAGCACAATTATGAGCGAAAGCGGAGTGCAGTTCGTCAACGTACCTCTTGAGACTGCAAACCTGCCCGGAGACAATAACACAGCGAGGGCGAACTACTATTTCAGCTCAAACATAGACCAAAATTATAAAGCCAGAAAGCTTATCAACAAAGTTTTTGATGATGAGATAAACGATTATATTTACCTCAAGGTTATTGAGTCATATGCGTCTATGGGACTTCTGGATAAAGCAAAAAAACTCACGGATGCATTCCTTGTCAAATCAATAAGCAAGTCCGAAGCTTATATGTACTTAGGCAAATATACTTCTGTTTACGGAAATGACAGTGCGGCGTTTACGTTTCTTCAGACTTCGGAATCATTCTTCCGCTTAATCTATGAAGCAAGGGGCGATAATATCCCGACTGCGGCCGAAATTAACCTTGTATCCAATATTGCGCAGGAGTTTACGCCAATTGGCAGAAGTGACGAAACCGAAAGGCTGACTGCTTGGCTTAAGACTCAGGTTGACAACATATCAGTTGAGGCTACAAAACGCACAGGGTATACCAGACTTCTGAATGCTCAGAAAACCGTTGTGGAGTCCCATATAGCAGACGGAGATCTTGCCAAAGCTGAGGCCGCTGCTGATTATATGTTTGTTCTTCTTGAAGATATGCCGCTTATGACCACAGGGACAAACGGGAAATACGCGACACATTACGGCTACTACAAAAATGCGTTTGACTACTACAGGACTCTGGGACTCAAGGCGAAAACAGTTCAGTATTACAACGATAAATATGAGCCTAAAAGACTTGTTGACGTTGGCGACGGAAGGACCTTCTGGCAGAACAGCACAGCATACATAATTGTTAACCTTTACTGGGCAGGCGGCAAAGATACGGCAACTTCCATTCTTGACACAATTACCACTGCTTCCAGTAAAAAGAATGCTGCAAAAGGTATAGGGTTTATAAAGGCTCTTGAGGAAGATTTTGCCAGCGCAGTTTCTTTTTACGAAGCAGCAATACCCATAGGAAGCGATTTTACTTCCATAGGCGACTACATCGATTCATGGCTATATCTGGGGGTAAATAAAAGCAACCCCGGTATAGCGCTTTCCGCAATCGAAGCAGGTGATACTGAGCTTGCCGTTGCCGCTCTTGAATATATTGAAGGGAAGTTTGATGCGCTTAAGGCATATATCGATACCAACAGCCTCAGCTACAACACATATATAAACAGTCTCGCAGGCAATTACTCCAGTTCAGGGTATGATACATACGCCTATGAAGGCGGGTATCTGAAACTTGCCGAACTCTATATGGATTTAGGCAATACGGTTAAGGCAGCAGCCATGGTTGACAAGGCTTACGCCTACGTCGACGGATGCGTTGATTCTGTGGCAAAAGCGAACGCTTACTCAGCGGCTGCGAGATATTATCTTGAGCTCGGCAACACAGCAAAAGCGAACGAGGTCTACGCCAAAAACCTGCTTATTGATACGTCATCTTACCCTGCGATCGATAAATTTGACTATTACAGAATTCTGGCGAAAGACAAGCTGATGACCGGCGACACCGAAGCAGCGGAAGAGCTCATTGATGTATCTATCACGTATGGTCTCGGTATACACCCCACAGGAACAGTTGACAACACTCTTGCTTCCAAAGAGGTGATAGCCCTTAACATGATGGCATCTCTGTACAACGATCTTCAAAAGGTTGAAAAAGCGAAAAATGTTCTTGAACTGTCCGCGGCCACTGCTAAGGAAATTACAACAGCCAGCGGAAGAAAGAACCATTATGAATACGTTATCGGAAAATATTCTGATTTCGGTCTTGTTGAACTGGCTTACGAAAAAGCCAGAGAGCTTTTTGAGACTACGGCTGATTTAAATTCAGCTATTGAAGATATTGCTTACGCTGTCGCTAATCACGATGACTTCCCCGACAGTTCCATAGCTTTTGTTGATACGGATAAAGACGGCAAGCCGGACTTCTTCCTGCCATCCGCAACTCCTGAGCAGATAGCTGCGTCCGGTCTTGTGCTTGACGATGATTCTGACGGTGACGGAAAGCCGGACACCACAGATACCACCCCATTTTACGCGGATTAAACAATGATGAGCGCATTAGTACATATTCGGAGAGCCGTTTTAACGGCTCTCCTTATCACTTTTTACTGTTTGAGCGCCTCAGCCGCGGACAACACCTCAGAGGAAAAATATACCGCTGACGATGTTTTTATACTTGATGATGTTGAAGTGAGAGAACGCTTCCGTGAGAAAAATGTATCAGGGAAGACGGAGATCACCAGAGAATACATAGACCTTCTGCCGAAAGGGAACGGCAACATCACTGACCTTCTGAGAATGGCGCCTTCCGTTCAGTTTGATGAATCGTACCGCAGTTCGCTGACAGCGGGAGAGATCAAGCCGGAAGAACTGTCAATTTCGGGGGGCAAACCCTACCAGAACCTTTATATGGTTGACGGGATGAACAACTCAAGCATTCTTGACCCTGCGGGTGACAGCATTTACCGTGTAAACGATGTGGGCGGACATGCGCAGAAGTTCTTCATAGACTCTTCAATCGTTGAAAAAATTACATTATTTGACAGTAATGTTCCTGCATCTTACGGCGGGTTTCTCGGCGGTGCTGTTGATGTTAAAACCAGGATGCCCGCAAAGGAGTTCGGCGGTAAAATCTCCTACAGAACAACACGCTCTGAATGGACCGAGCTTCATGTGGACCCTGATAACCGTGAGCGTTTTGAGAGCTCAAGCAATTCAAAAAACCAGCCAAAGTTCGAGAAGCATTTTTACACAGCTACCCTTGATGTGCCTGTGACTGATAACACAGGCTTTCTGCTGAGCTATTCCAGAAATGAATCCTCCATCCCCCTCAGAAGCTTCGGACGCTGGGAAAATGACTACAGAAGATCAGAGAACTTCTTCATAAAAGGTGTACATAACATAGACGGCTCCAGCTATCTTGAAGTCTCCGCATCGTACACTCCCTATGAGGCAGAAACCTTTCTCGCGAATACCAGAAACAGCCGCTACACAGTAAATTCCGGCGGATATTCCGGTGTGCTTAATTATGTGAGAGAGAAGAACGACAGCAAGCTGACCCTGCACTTTGATATTTCGGCCTCGGAAAACAGTAAAGAGGCAAATGATATTTACAAGGCATGGATATCAAGCGGCAGCAAACCCTGGGGTTACACCGTTGACAGCGAATCCGGTTCCGGTGAAAGTTTCAGCAGGGAGGGCGGCTACGGCAGCATAGACAAAACGGAAGAAGCAGCAACATTTAAAATCGATCACACTGTCGGCAAATTTAAACTGGCAGGTCTGCACTCCCTCAGCTACGGAGCCTCCGTAACCCGCTCAGGCGGAACTTTTGACAGGGCTAATGACGGTATAGTTTATAACGGCGCGGTGCTGAATGCGGATGTTATCTGCGGCGGCAGTACTGACACATGCGTTGACGGGGAACAGTATTTCAGCAAACGTGAAATCACACCCGCAACTTATGTTGAGGCTGAACTCAATGAGTACAGCTTTTATGTTGAGGATGACTACTCTGTCGGGCGGTTCGGGCTGAGGGCAGGTCTTCGTTTCTCATATGACGACTATATGGAAAACTTTGATATAGCTCCAAGGCTGAAAGCTTCCTACGATATTTTCGGCGACAAAAAGACAGTCCTGTTCACAGGTTTCAACAGATACTACGGCACAACGCTCCTTCTTAATAAACTGAGGGAAGGCAGAACACCAAGTTATACTGAGTACAGGACAACTTACCAAAACCAGCTTGTGGACTGGATGGCGACAACCGATACCAGCTATATAAAGTACAACTATGCTGATCTTAAAACTCCGTACACCGATGAATACTCTGTCGGGGCGGATCAGGAACTGTTCGGCGGTCTGCTCAGCCTGCAGTATATTGAAAGGCATGGGAAGGATGATTTTGCCACAACACGAACAGATGCACAGGCGGACGGTTATTTTCACTATTATCTGAACAATAACGGTGAAAGCACATACAGGTCAGTTCAGCTTAAATGGAACAGAGCGTGGAAAAACCACAGTGTGATGTTTAATGCAATGTGGCAGGAATCGGAGACATCAAATGACTCCTATAACGATGAATACGATCTGGAAGACCTTGAGAAGTTAATCGTCTACAACGGAAAGATTATACAGGTTAAAGACAAGCCGAAGGATAATTTCAACAGACCCATTGTTTTCAATATCGCCTACACCGGAACATTTTTCGAAAGGCTTGTTATCTCCCCTGTTTTTAATTTCAGAGGGGCATACAGGCAGATAGTGCTTGTGGATGACAATTATCCCGTTGAACACACCGGAGAATATGATCCCGGTTCCGGAGAACCTATTTACAACTACGCTGATAAATATGAAGAAAAAAAGAGGGATGTTTCCTACACCCTTGACTGCTCTGTGGCGTGGGTGCAGCCCCTTAAGGGCAAGCAGAAGGTGACTTTTAATGTTGAAGTCTACAATGTTTTTGATACCAAAAACAAAATAGGAAAATCCGATGAATCCTCCGGCACTGCAACAGAATACGAACTCGGACGTCAGTTCTGGGCGGGGGTGGCTTATGAATTCTGATAAGATCATAAGCATAGAGAATCTTGAGCATTCCTACGGGAAGAACAAAGTGCTCCACGGGGTAAGCTTCACTGTGGAAAAGGGGAAAACCTTCGGTCTCCTCGGCAAGAACGGCGCGGGAAAGACGACCACCATCAACATAATGATGGGTTTTCTCGCGCCTGATAAGGGTAAATGCCTTGTTCTGGGGGAGGCTGCGCACAGCCTTTCCCCGGAAGGGAAAAGGCGCATCGGCCTCCTGCATGAGGGGCATCTGTGCTACGAGTTCATGAACATAAACCAAACGGAAAAGTTTTATAAAAGCTTTTATCCTCAATGGGATGTGGAAATTTTTGACTATCTCATGAAAAAGCTCGGCCTCAGCCGCAGGCATAAAATAAAGCATATGTCCTGCGGTCAGCGTTCTCAGGTGGCTCTGGCTGTTCTTATGGCGCAGAACGCAGATGTGCTGATACTGGATGATTTCTCCATGGGGCTTGATGCGGGCTACCGCAGGCTGTTTCTTGATCATCTGAACTTCTATGTGAAGGAGCGGAAAAAGACTGTCCTCATTACATCCCACATTGTTCAGGATCTGGAAAGGTTTGTGGATGATGCGCTGATAATAGACAAGGGAAGGGTGCTCCGCTCCGCTCCGCTCAGTGAGCTGAAAGACGGACTCTACGGCTACAGGGTAAAATGCGCTCAGGATCTGACCCCGCTGGAAGCTGAGGCGGAAATACGCGATGTTTCCCACACCAGCGCCGGTTATGAGATAATATCCGACATCCCCCCGAAGGATGCTCCCTCCTACTTCACTTCAAAAACCGGAGTGGATATTAATCCCGAATATTTTGACATAACACTGGAAGACGCGTTCATCGCGCTTACCGGAAAGTATTAGGTAATTTTCAATGATTAGGCAGATCTGGACCAAAGAGTTCATTAAACTGAATAAAGTTATTTTTGCCGTATTTCTGGCGAACGCCGGACTTGCGGTATATTTCTGGCTGAGGCTGAGGGGCGGATTTTCCATGATGAATCCGGTCATGATATGGTCGGATATAATAGACAAGCACAGCTTCTATTTCGGCAGGTTTGAGATTCCCGTCCTCGTTTCCGCCATAGCCTTGGGGATAATGCAGTTTTACCCCGAAACCGAGAAGAAGCGTTTCCGCATATCCTGCCACCTTCCGGTGAACGAAAATGCCATGACGGCGGGGATGCTCTTCTTCGGAATCATGGTCATCAGTGCCGTGTGGCTGTTTGATGCGGCTGTGGTTTATTTTGTTTCAAAAGTTTATTTCCCATATGAAATATACTCGGAAGCTCCCGTGATCATGCTCTACTGGTATCTGAAAGCGGTGGTGATATACATCTTTGTCTCCGCATTCACCCTTGAACCGGTCTGGAAACAGAAAATCAAGCTGGGCATAATGCTGGGAGCGTTCAGCGGTTTCTTCGCTGTTTCGGTCTACAACTCCGACAGAGGGATTCTCCTCTTGTCTTTCATATTAGCCGTGATGTTCGTTCCGGTGCTTTTTTACCCGGCACTCAGATTCAGGAAGGGGGCGTAAGATGAAGCTTTTATCAAGATACCTCCTCCTCATAGCCGCGGTGATTTCGTTCAGCAGCCTTATCCCTTTTATCTACACTGTAACGTTCGGAAAAAGGGCTGAAAGGCCTGCAATCTTCTACAGCAAGGTGATTGAGGACATAGTCTACAGCCTTGAGGACAGGTCAGGCTCAAGAAAATATTATGACGGCGCAGGCAATGAATACAGCGCGCGTGAATACACAAAGCTTATCCCTTTCATACAGTTCAGGGATCTCCAGAAATGGGGTATGTACCCCGAAACAGTGGGCGGCGAGCATATTACGGCGGAGCAGGCATCCAATGACAGGGACTTTGTGAATATTCACTCCTACTGGATAGACGGGGACAAGGTGCGAATCAAGCTTTACCCGCTTTTTGAGGCCGAGAGCGACTTCACAAAGATAGAGATGCCCTCTGAGCTCTTCCGCATAACGTCCCGTATGGAGTTTATAAACGGTGTCAGAAACGCTGTTGATGAGGAGAAGAGCACACTCTTTACAAACGCTCTCAGGGATGCGGGCTTTGTTTTCCCGCCGAGAATGGTTGCCGGAAACCCCACAACGAGAAAGTCATATGACTTCGGCTACTTTGTTCAGGACGGCGCAGGGGATGTTTTCCATCTTATGCAGGTTAAAGGACAGCCTTTGATAAAACGGACAGATATAAAACCGGACGGTGAGATTCTCTATATCAAAGTCGCGGAAAACCACTATCTGCCTTATTACGGTTTCCTCATAACCTCAGACGGCGGCGTCTACCACATGATGAAGGAAGAGTACGGATTAAAAAAACTTCCCGTGGAGAACTACAGACCTCTTGAGCAGATGTTCAGATATGTGAAGGATCCGCTGAACATGACAGTGAAAATTACTGATGAAAACGGCGAGCATGTCTATGTGGCTGATAAAAACTATGGGTTTGAAAAGAAGTTTTTCTACCCATATGAAGGAAGAATAAGGGGAGCATTCAGAGTAGTTTATGACACTGTGTTCCCTTTTCAGATAAATACAAAGCATCCGGACAAGTACGGCAGCTATCTGAACATGGATTTCAGTGACAGACCGCACGCCGCATTTATATTTTCCGCAGTTCTGGCAGCGCTTTACGCAGCGTTCAGGATTTTCGGCGGAACAAGGAACAGGGCGTTGCCTTTTGACACTGCACTTGTTCTTGCGGGCGGAATCTACGCTGTTGCCGCATTGCTGCTTCTGGACGGATTCGGGAGGAATAAAATATGAACAAAGCCCTTATTGCCTTATGCGTAATGATTGCGGGGAGCGCTTACGCTGCTGATGCGGATAAGATTCTGGATTTGCAGAAGAATATCCACGACAAAAAGAGCGGCTTCTACTCTGAGAATGAAAAATGGCAGGAAGAGAAAATTAATCTCGAACAGCAGTACATACACCTCAAAAGAGCCGTTGCCGAGAAGGAGGCTTATCTGAAAAGCCTGAAATCCTCAGCAGCGGAGCTCAAAACGGAAGCAGAAAGAAGCAGAACGAGAATAGCCGAAGGGCAGAAGCTGAAAACAGGTCTGGAAACTTCGCTTTCCTACCTGCTTGAAAAGCTCGGAGCGGAAGCCGCGGCGGGTGACGAGGCTGCGGTTCAGGAAAGGCGCGACCGCATAGAAGGCCTCATCGCTTTCATCGCCGCGCCGGATGTCCTCCCCGCTGAAAAAGTGCGCAGAGTCATGGAGGCGTACAAGGTGGAGGCTGACATGTCCAGATACGCAGAAATACGCACCATGAGCGTGAATGTGAGCGGTGAAACCCTCAACGGTTATGTACTTCGCTCAGGCGGGCTTGCGGCCTTTTTCACAACGCCGGACGGAACAACGGCGGCATTTTTCAACCCTTCCTCAGGGCAGTTTGAAAGGCTTGATTCAAAATATTCAGGAGAAGTTATCATAGCGGGTGAACTGGTTAACAGAAAAAGGATGCCAGCTCTTGTGACTCTGCCCGTAGGGAGGATAGAAGTAAAATGAAAAAACTCGCAGCCGTAATGGCGGTTCTTCTGATTATTCCCGCCGCAGTATTTGCCAAAGATTTAAGAGTTATATACAGGGATCTGGTTCAGGAATCTGAAACAGTTTCCAGAACCATAGAAAAAGAACTCCAGACGCTCAGAAACGACCGCGCGAAAATGAAGAGCGAGGTTGAGGCACTGGAAAGACAGCTCGCAGCCCTTGACAGGGAAGCGGATGCCCTCCGCAGGGAGAGCGAAGGCTACATAAAGGCAATCAACGTCAACAGGGAAGCCCTTGGGCGTGAAAACAGCAGCTTCACACAGATTGAGGCCGCTGTGGAGGCGGCTATGCAGGACTTTTTCGTGATGTCTCAGGAATATCCTTCTTACGCTGTTCCGGGGGACGGAGACTTCTTTAAAAAAGGTGAAGAGCCCCTTTTCAAGCTGAACTTCCTTGCGGACAGCTATGTGGATTTCATAGGCTATGCTTCAAAGGTCAGCCTGCGCGATATGTCTGTAACTGATACCGACGGAACCCTGAAAAACGTTCAGGTGCTTTCCCTCGGCACATTTGCGGATGTGTATAAAGACGGAAACGAATACGGATACCTAGCCAGAAATCTTGAGGGGGGGCTCCAGAAGGTTGCGGGCGTTCCTTCAAAAGAGCGCAGTCTCATAGATAAATATTTCAAAGGGGAAACAGACGATATGTCTCTGGATTTCTCCGGCGGTGCAGTGTTCAAACAGTGGGAGAACAAAATAACACTCCTTTCCCAGCTTAAAAAGGGCGGACTTCTGATAATTCCGATTATCCTTGTGGCGGTCTTTGCTCTGCTGCTGGCATTCGAAAGGGCGTACAGCCTTTACTTCAAAGGGCTCGGCGCTCTGGACACAGTGGATGAAATAGCCGCAAACCTTGAGGCCGGAAAAACGGACGAGGCGCTTAAGAGCGCCGAAAGCATAAAATCATCCCCTCTGGGCAGAGTCTGCATGGCGATAATCCCTTTCCGCACATGCACATTGCAGGCCAGAGAAAACATACTGAATGAGGCTCTTCTTAAGGAAGTGCCGGTTATAGAGAGAAACCTTTCTCACCTTTCAACCTGCGCAGCTGTTGCGCCTATGCTTGGTCTTCTGGGCACTGTGACAGGGATGATAAGCACCTTCCATGTGATCACGCTGTACGGTTCGGGCGATCCCCGGCTGATGGCGGGCGGTATCTCCGAAGCGCTTATAACGACTATGTTCGGCCTCATAGTGGCAATACCTGTGATGCTTGTGCACACATTCTTCGCCAGACGCGCCGAAACTCTTCTGGACAGGCTTCAGGAGGCGGGCATGAAGGTGTTCAACTCAGCGGGAACCGAAAAATGATAGGCGAAATCTTCAGGGTAGTCACAGATAATACTGTTCAGACCATAATCTTCTTCCTGAACATATACATATGGTTCTGCATAATAGACAGGCTGTTTCTATACGGCTGGCTGCTGCTGCCCGAAAAGGGGAGCAGCGTTTCCCGCATCACCGGGAAGGTGCGCGCGGAACTGAACGCTCTGCACATAGTTTATGAGAACGAAAAACAGCTTGCGCCGTATATCGGCAAATACATCAGAATGCTTGAACACAGGCTTTCAGGGATAAAGACAGGCACAGCAGCGGCCCCCATGCTGGGGCTTCTGGGTACAGTATGGGGCATGCTCATAGCTTTCAGTGTAATGGCGGAAAGCGGAACAGGCGAGCCCGCCATGATAGCCCACGGCATTTCAAGCGCGCTGTCCACCACTATGTGGGGGCTTGTGGCGGCTATACCGGGGCTTGTGGCGCTTCCGTTTCTCCAGAGGCTTAAAATCAGGCTGATAAACAAAATCAATGCAGAAAAAATAACCTATATCGGAGGGCAGTCATGCAGCGTATAGCGAGACGTTCCTCAGGGAATTCATCCTCAATAGATATGACACCGATGATCGACCTCATATTCCTTCTTCTGATCTTCTTCATAGTCACGACAAGCTTTGTGAAGGAGACGGGGATAGAGGTGGAAAAACCCGTGGCCGCCACAGCGCAGAAGAAGGAGGATTCCTCCGTGCTCATAGCTGTGACGGGTGACGGGCGTATCTTCATGGATAATCAGGAAGTGGATATAAGAAGCGTAAGGGGCAGGGTGTCCGTAATGCTTTCCGACAACCCGAAGGCGGCGGCTGTTGTTATAGCCGATAAAAACGCACGGGTTGAAACAGTTGTTGAAATAATGGATCAATGCCGCCTCGCAGGTGTAAACCATGTGAGTCTGGCGGCGAAGGGCGGACAGTGAGCAGGCTCTCCTACTTCGGCATAAATATGCTCAAATGGCTGCTGGCCTTTGTGATGACGCTGCTGGTATTTTCCCTGTTCATTACGATGAACCGCGAGCACAATTTCGACACATCAGACCGGGGCGATGCCTTCCGTGTGATGATGAATGAGAGGGCTGCGGAAAAAATACAGCAGGAAAAGCACGAACTGCCGAAGGAACCGGAGACCGAGCGTGTGCCCACCCAGCAGCCGCTGATGCAGGAAATGCCCATAGAGGCTGATGTTGATGCCGGAGACACGGGGATAAGTATTCAGGTTTCAGAGGTGAAGGTTCAGCCCACGGCGCTCCCTAGTATAAGCGCTCCCTCGCAGCCTGTTTCCGCCCCTTCCGATGCTGTTTACAACCTGAACGAACTGGACAACAGACCGAGACAGACTGTCAACGTCAGACCCGATTACCCCAGATACGCCGTAAACAACAGGATAGAAGGGAGCGTAACTGTCAGCTTCACTCTGGACAGAAACGGAAACGTGGTTAACCCGCAGACGGTTAAGGCAGAACCGCCTAATGTTTTTGAGAGCTCGGCGCTTGCCGCTGTGCGGAAATGGAAGTTCACCCCCGCCATCAAAGGGGGCGAAACGGTTAATGTGCGCATGATAGTTGTTGTAAACTTTACACTGGAAAAATACTGATGAAAAAGCTGTTAATAATTCTCTTATCAGCGGTGTCCGTGAGCGTTTATGCTTCGGATGCCGAAAAAGGACTCACTGCGGAAGCCCGTACTGCCTATAACAAGGCTCACGGCTTTTATGAAAAAGGCGAAAACGGCAGGGCCGAGGAAGCTGTACGGGAATACAGAAAACAGTTCCCCGATGCGCCTCACGGTCTGCACAGCATGCTGATGGGCAACATATGCCTTAAAAAGCAGGATAAAAAATGCGCCATGAGGGAGTTTGAGGACAGCGCGGTTTTCTTCGGGGACAACACGCAGATGTGGGAAAACGCAGCTCTTCTTGCTTATGAGAATAAGGAATACAAAAAGGCGGAGCAGCTTCTGAACAGACTTGCCGCACTTACAAGCCTGAATATGCAGCAGAAGAAGATTCTTCTTTCCGTCTATTTCGCTGACCAGCAGTGGGGCAAAGCCGCATCAGTGATCACTCCGGCTGAATTTAAAGGGATGGATGATTCCGATGCGAAGGCTGTTCTCGCCGCGACTTTCCGCGCAGGGAGGAAGGATGCCTTCTATTCCATGCTGAAAGGCAGGATAGATGCGACCCAGAACCCCGAATGGTGGAAATATTACGCCGCCTTCGCCCTTGAGGACGGAAAAACAAAAGAGGGTGTTTCCGCCATGAGAACATACGCCCGCACAGGCAACATAGGCGGGGCGGATAAGGTGACAGCGGCGAAACTTCTGGCGCGCGCAAAGGTCTATGATGAAGCGGCTGAGTTTTTCGGCGCAGCCATGAATGAGGTGCGTCTGGAATGCCGTGATATGGTTTTCGCGGGAAATGTGTCGAGAAAAGCCGGACAGTTTGAAAACTCCATAAAAATATTTGATAAAGCCGTAGCCTCCGGATGCTCTGACAAGGCACTCAGCTCAAAGGCTGTCACCTATTTTATGAAAAAGGATTACGGCAGGGCGGCAGAAACTTTTGCCATGGCCTCGGAAAAAGAGGGGAACAGGTCGTACGGCTCTTATATGGCCGGGCTTTCCTATTATAAGGCCGGTGATAAGGCAAATGCGCGCCGTTTTCTCAGAATGACAGGAAAAAACAGCGAATACGGCAAACGTGCCATGAAACTTCTTGAATATATGGAGGAAAATGATGATAAAAACAGTTAAGGATGTCCGCAGGCTTCTGTGCGCATTTGTAATTGCAGCGGCGGGTGTCTGTCTGCTGAGCCCTGCCTCCGAGGCGGGAGTTCAGGAGAAACTTCCTTTCAGCGATAAAATTATTTACGGCAAACTCGAAAACGGCCTTCAATATTACATCAGGCAGAATGATCTCCCTCTGGACAAGGTGGAGATGCGCCTCAATGTCAGAACCGGCTCCCTGAACGAAACTGAGGCCGAACGCGGTGTGGCTCACTTTGTGGAGCATATGGCGTTCAACGGCACAAGGAACTTCGAAGGGAACGACCTGATCAAGTTTATGGAAAAAGTGGGGCTGACCTTCGGGCAGCACACCAACGCCTACACATCATCAGAGGTCACAAACTACCAGCTCAGCGTTCCCGCGGAAAAAGATGAGCTTATTACAGACTCATTTAAAATAATGCGTGACTGGGCAGATGGCATAACTTTTGATGAAAAAGAGATTGAGAGCGAAAAGGGTGTCATAACGGAAGAGTGGCGCATGCGCAATGATGTGCGCAGCCGCATACGCAATATGGCAAGGGAATATCTTCTGGAAGGCTCGCTTTATCCTCTGAGAGACCCCATCGGGCTCATGGAGGTTGTGGAATCAGCTGATAAGGCACTCCTCAAAGGCTATTACGATAAATGGTACACTCCTGAGAATATGTCCGTCATAGTTGTGGGGAACATTAACCCCGAAAAGACTGAAAAGCTCATCAAACAGAACTTTACATCGCTTAAAGCGAAGAAAACGCCTGAAAAGGCGGATACATCGGTCCCGTTCAGGGAAGGGCTGAGGGTACGGACTATAACCGACCCCGAAGCGACTTCTGTTTCGCTCTCCTACAACCTTTTCAGCAGAGAAGGGAGAGTGGAAACCTACGAACACCTTAAGCAGAACGTGCTTGAAAGCGGTGCAATGAGCATGCTGAACAAGCGTGTTTCGGCGAAGATACTTGAGAAGAAAAGTGAGCTCCTCTCTTTCCGTGCCGGAAAATCCGGCATGACGGACAGCCTTGCTCTCACAAGGTTTTCCGTTACCACACGGCCCGAAACAATCGATTCGGACATAAGTGAGATGCTCACTGAAATTGAGCGTGTAAGACGCTACGGCTTCAATGCGGATGAACTCAGGGATTTCATAACATCCCAGAAGACAAACATTGAGCGTGCAGCCAGCCCCGACTACAAATATCCGTCCTCAAAATATGCTGATATGATAGCCGACTATGACACGTTCGGCGGACACCTTACAGAGTTTACACAGGATAAGGCGCTTCTGGACAGGATCTTCGGCGAGACTGATATAAAAGACTATAACGAAGCGTTCAACAGGCTTCTGCTGAGTAACAGCCGTATGGTTATTCTGACCATGCCTGAGCGCGACGCGGATAAAATATCCGTCACAGAGGAAAAATTCCTGAAAATCCAGTCTGGAGCGGAAAAAAGTGAAATCAAGGCGGAAGCCTCCCGCGGGATTCTGGATAAAATAATTGATAAAGAGCCGCAAGGCGGAGTGATAAAATCAAGGGAAATCTTCGCAAATGTTGACGGCGAGCTTATCACCTACGGCAACGGTGTGCGTCTCTTCATAAAAAGTAACCCTGTGGACAAAAACCGCTTCATGCTTACAGCGAAGAAGCCCGGCGGTTTTTCCGTAATGGGGGATGAGGAGATACTCTACGCTGATTTCATGCAGAGAGCGCTTGTCTCCAGCGGCTTTCAGGGTATCAGCAGGAGAGAACTCCAGACATTCCTTGCAGGTAAAAGGGTGAACGCCGCCCCGTCAGTTACAGGCAGTACATTTGACTTCGGCGGAGGCGGGGACAGCGAGGACATGGAAACCATGTTTCAGCTTATCTACAAATATTTAACCGCTCCGGACATAGACAGTAACGCATTTGACGCGCTGATGAAATCAACTGCCAACTCACTGGAAAGCGCCGAGAAGGACAAAAAGACCGTATTTTTCCGTGATGTTGCGGAAAAGATGCTTAATGACAAATACAGACGCGGACATTTGCTGGCTGCGGATCTGCCCAATATCACCCCTGAGAAGCTGATGAAGATCTATAAAGCTTACTTCGGCGATATAAACAACTTCATATTTGTAATCTCAGGCGATGCTGACAGAGACAAAACAGCGGAACTGGGGCGCAAATATCTGGGCGGTCTGCCTGCGGTGAACGTTAATGCCGCTGCGGTTGACAGGGGCGTAAGGCTCAGAGATAAGTCCGGCACGGCGGAAGGGTTCGGCGATGTGGAAAACAGATCCACGGTGATGATCCGCTTCGATAAGGACGTGGAGTACACCGCAAACGGCAGGTACATCTCGTCACTCTTAAGGCGGGTGATGGATCAGAGAATGCGTGAGAACATCCGCGAGAACATGGGCGGAGTTTACTCCATAAGCTCGGCTGTAAGCTACTCTGACTATCCTGAAACAGTCTTCTCCGGCAGAGTGTCATTCACCTGCGACCCGGCCAGAAGGGACGAGATAGTCAGAGAAGCAGCCGGAATCATAAATGACATAGCGGAAAACGGCGTAACCTTAAAGGAACTGGAAACTGCGAAAAACCAGCAGAATGTTCAGTATGACGCAGCAGGTGAGGATAACCGCTTCTGGGTTAACAGCCTTATTTTTGACTTTATCAGGGATGAGCCCGTTCTCTCCGTTGCGGAGCGCAAGGAGACAGTCAGCGGACTGAGCCTTGAAATCGTGAATGCGTTTGCGGCGGAATATATGAAGGATATGCGTATTTTCGTTGCTTCGTACAACCCGGAGGCAAAAGTTGAATAGACTTCTGCTTCTGATGCTTGCCCTCTGCCTGTTTTTTTCTCAGGCGGAGGCAGGTGTCACAAAAACCCACGGTTTCTCGCTCACTGACGGACTGAAATACGGCGCAGATTTCAGGCATTTTGAATTTGTAAACCCCAAAGCTCCGAAAGGGGGTACGCTGCGCAGAGCCATGTACGGCACTTATGACAGCTTTAACCCGTTTGCGCCGAAGGGTATTTCCATAAAGGCCACAGGTTATCTCCATGACAGCCTGATGACCTCCTCCGCTGATGAGTCACTGAGTTATTACGGCCTCATAGCCGAAACCATGGAGTATCCGGACGATTATTCATGGGTGATATTCAACCTCCGCCCCGAAGCGAAATGGAGCGACGGAACACCGCTCACTGCGGATGATGTTGTTTTCAGCTTTGAGAAAATCACGGAGGTCAGCCCGTTTTACCGTAATTACTATAACCTGATAACAAAGGCTGAGGCACTGGGAAAGCACAGGGTTAAGTTTCACTTCGCAAAAGGGGAGACCAGCCGCGAGCTTCCGCTCATAGCCGGTCAGCTTTCCATAATCCCCAAACATTTCTGGCAGACGAGGGATCTCTCCAAATCATCCCTTGAGATCCCGCCTGTGAGCGGAGCTTACAGAATCACCTCCTTTGAAGCGGGAAAAAGAGTAACCTTCGGGCGGGTCAAAGACTACTGGGGTGAGAAGCTTCCGGTTAACGTTGGTCAGAATAACTTCGATACAATTGTCTTTGAATATTTCAGGGATCAGACAGTAGCCTTTGAGGCCTTCAAGGCAGGGCACTTCGATTTCACTGCGGAAAGCTCCGGCCGCAGATGGTACAGGGGCTACACCGGAAAATATTTCGACATGGGGCTGATCAGAAAGGAAGAGATACCTCACAAAAACCCGCAGGGGATGAAAGGCATAGTGTTCAACACGGCACTTAAGCCTCTGGATAATATACTTGTGCGCAAGGCGCTCAACTATGCCTATGATTATGACTGGATAAACAAAAACATCTACTTCGATCAGGATAAAAGGCACGACAGCTTCTTCTCAAACTCTGAACTTGCCTGCGGCGCAGTGCCCGCGGCGGATGTTGCGGCCGTGATAAAACAGGTTAAGCCTGATGCGGGGGATGAACTGCTCAGGGCGCAGTTCAGGTTTCCCTCCACGGACGGCAGCGGGAACAACAGGGAAAACCTGAAAACCGCTGTGCAGCTTTTCGAACAGGCGGGCTACCGCACAGTGAACGGAAAAATGACCGGGAAGGACGGCAAGCCCCTTTATCTGGAGATAACCACATCCTCCAAAACCATCGAAAAGGAACTGATGACCTTCAAAAAAGCCCTTGAACGCATAGGCATAGACTTTTACATCAGGTACATGGATTCCACCCAGTTTGTGGATAAGGTGCGCGCAAAGGACTACATGATGATTTATACCGCAGTAAAGCAATCCGAATCACCGGGGAACGAACAGCGCAACATGTGGCACTCCGAGGCGGCGGACGAGGCGGGCAGCAGAAACTACGCCCGCATAAAAGACCCCGCTGTGGACAGACTGGTGGATATGATAATAAACGCAAAGGACAGAAAAAGCCTTGTGACATATTCCAAAGCGCTGGACAGGGTGCTTCTGAACGGATGGTATTTTATCCCCTCCGGCTATTCCGACAGATACCGGATCGCATACTGGGACAAGTTCGGCAAACCGGAAAAGATGCCCGAATACAGTTTCGGCTTCGGCTCATGGTGGATAGAGCCTGAAAAAGAGAAAAAGATCGACAGTCTGATTAAAAGGTAAGTGATGCTTTCGTATATTCTGAAGAGGCTGGTTCTCGTGATCCCCACTCTGCTGGGGATCGTCACCATAAACTTTTTTCTTGTGCAGATGGCTCCCGGCGGGCCTATGGAAACCATGATAGCCCGCATGACCGGGGAAGAGGTCACAGCGGAGCAGCGTGCCCTCCGGCAGGATGATGATTCATCCGGCGGCAGCGCTCTCAGGGAGGATTCATCCGCTGCTGAAATGTTCCGCGGCGGCGGCATATCCCCTGAGCTCATTGAGGAGCTGAAAAAGCTCTACGGTTTCGACAGGCCGGTGCATGAGCGCTACCTCAAAATGCTGAAAGACTTTGTGATGTTCGAGTTCGGCGAGAGCTTTTTCCGTGATAAAAGCGTGATTGAACTGATAAAGGAAAAGCTTCCCGTTTCAGTTTCGCTGGGTGTGTGGACGACAATCCTTGTCTATTTGATCAGCATTCCTCTGGGCATAAAAAAGGCTGTCCGCCACGGCAGCAGGTTTGATGTGTGGAGCTCATTTGCTGTGATAATGGGGAGTGCGATCCCCGTGTTTCTGTTTGCCGTTCTCCTCATAATCTTCTTCGCAGGGGGGAACTATTTTGCGTGGTTCCCGCTGAGGGGACTTGTGTCCGACGGGTTCGCCGGTATGAGCCTGTGGGAGAAGGTTCTGGATTATCTCTGGCATATGTGCCTTCCCGTTGTTTCCATGCTGATAGGCGGTTTTGCCTCGCTGACCATGCTGACCAAAAACTCGTTTCTGGATGAAATAAACAGACAGTACGTAACCACCGCCAGAGCAAAGGGGTTAACGGAAAAGCGCATACTCTACGGCCATGTTTTCCGCAACTCCATGCTTATTGTCATCTCCGGCTTTCCAGCCGCATTCATATCAATGTTTTTCACAGGCTCCCTTCTCATAGAGGTTATATTCTCTCTGGACGGACTGGGGCTCATGGGCTTTGAGGCCGCCATGAGCAGGGATTATCCTGTGATGTTTTCAACGCTTTACATCTTCACGCTCATGGGGCTTGTGCTGGGCATAATCAGTGATATTACATACACTCTGGTTGACCCGCGCATCTCCTTCAAAGCGGCGGACAGGGGGTAACAATGAGAATTTCGCCCCTTACCGAACGAAGGCTCAGGCGTTTCTGCTACAACAGGCGGGCATGGTACTCGCTTATCATGTTCTCCTTTCTGTTTCTGATGAGCCTCTGCGCGGAGATAATAGCCAATGATAAGCCCCTTATAATGTCATACAACGGAAAGCTGTATTTTCCGGTTCTGTTCACATATACAGAGAGCGAGTTCGGCGGTTTTTTCGATACCGAGGCGGACTACCGTGATCCGTTCATGCTGGAATCAATAGAGGAGAACGGCTGGGCAGTCTGGACTCCGGTACGCTACAGCTACGACACCATAAATTACGACACTGACACACCGCCGCCGACACCGCCGTCCCTTTCCAACCCTCTGGGGCTTGACGATCAGGGGAGGGATGTTTTTGCGAGGCTTCTTTACGGTTTCCGGCTTTCCGTACTGTTCGGGTTCATGCTCACGCTTGTTACATCCGTAATAGGCGTGCTTGTGGGCGCTTTGCAGGGGTACTACGGCGGAAGAGTGGATCTCTGGGGGCAGAGGTTCATGGAGGTATGGTCGGGCATTCCCATGCTGTATCTGCTTATTCTTGCCAGCAGCATGATCAGGCCGGGGTTCTGGTGGCTGCTTCTCTTGATGTCAGTCTTCGGGTGGATGAGCCTTGTGGGCGTGGTGCGGGCTGAGTTCCTCAAAGGGCGGGAGCTTGAATATGTACAGGCGGCGCGTGTTCTCGGCGTGCGGGACTCGGTCATAATGTTCCGCCACATACTCCCCAATGCCCTTGTTGCCGCCATGACATTCCTGCCGTTCATACTCAGCGGCTCCATAGGTGTTCTTACCTCCCTTGATTTCCTAGGTTTCGGCATGCCTCCGGGTTCGCCTTCCATAGGTGAACTGCTTGCGGCGGGCAAGTCGAATCTGCATGCCCCGTGGCTTGGTATTTCAGCTTTTGTGACGGTTTCGCTTATGCTGAGTCTGCTGGTTTTCATAGGGGAGGGGATGCGTGACGCTCTCGATCCCAGATACACAGGTAACAGAAAATGACGGATAAACTCCTTGAAATAAAAAATCTGAAAGTAACATTCAATACGGAAGCGGGCAGGGTGGAGGCTGTAAAAAATTTCAGCTTTCACATGAATCAGGGTGAGACACTGGCTGTGGTAGGTGAGTCCGGCTCAGGGAAATCTGTATGCGCTCAGAGCATAACAGGGCTGATGAAGCATGCCGGAGCGGTGATAGAAGACGGAAGCGTAGTCTTTGACGGGCTTGAACTCACCGATGCGGATGAAAACACCCTCCGCAGGGTGAGGGGCGGGGAGATAGGCTATATCTTTCAGGAGCCCATGGTTTCCCTTAACCCGCTGCATAACATAGAAAAACAGATAACCGAGCGCCTCACCGCGGTGGAGGGGATGAACAGGGCGGATTCCGCACGGCGTGCTCTGGAGCTTCTGAGCCTTGTCGGCATAAGAAACCCCGAAAAGCGTCTGGGAGACTTTCCGCACTGCTTTTCCGGCGGTGAAAGGCAGAGGATAATGATAGCCGCCGCTCTGGCCTCAAGTCCCAAGCTGCTCATAGCGGATGAGCCCACAACCGCCCTTGATGTGACTGTGCAGAAACAGATTCTTGACCTTCTGGCGGAGCTTAAGGCCAAGCTGAACATGTCCGTTCTGCTGATTACCCATGACCTTGGCGTGGTGAGAGCCTACGCGGACAGAGTTGTGGTGGTCAAGGACGGGTACGTGGCGGAAGTGGGGAGCACTGAGAAAATTTTCCGCAGCCCCGAACACATATACACCGCGGAGCTGGTGAGCAGGGGCGATGTTAAAATCAGTGAACCCGTAACAGCGGGAGACGTTGTGCTGAGCGCCGAAAATCTCTCCGTAACCTATAAGGGCAGGGCAAAATTCGGCAAAAAGAATGATGTGGCTGCGGTAAAGTCTGTCTCCTTCTGCGTGAGAGAGGGGCAGAGCCTCGGCATAGTCGGTGAGTCCGGCTCAGGCAAAACATCAATAATGAAGGCTGTTTTGCGGCTTATACCATCTTCCGGCAGGGTTATGTTTATGGACGGGGAGTTTTCCGCCCTTAAACCGGATGCGCTGAGAAACAGAAGGCGGCATATTCAGGCTGTGTTTCAGGACCCGTTCGGCAGTCTTAACCCAAGGATGACCGTGGGAATGATAGTGGCAGAAGGGCTCACTGCCCACGGTGAAAAGGACAGAGAGAAGACGGAACAGGCCGCCCGCAGAGCATTGGAGGATGTCGGGCTGCCTTTTGACGTGATGAACCGCTATCCCCATGAGTTTTCAGGCGGTCAGCGCCAGAGGATAGCCATAGCCAGAGCGGTGATACTCCGCCCTAAGCTTGTTATTTTTGATGAACCTACCTCATCCCTTGACCGCAGTGTTCAGTTTCAGGTGATGGATCTTCTGGCAGGTTTGCAGAAAACCTATAATATGTCATATATTTTCATCAGCCACGACCTGCATCTGGTGCGTTCACTCTGTCACGGGGTTATAGTGATGAAAAACGGCGAAAAGGTTGAGGAAGGCCTGACAGAGGCTGTTTTGTCATCCCCGGTGAATGAGTACACGAAGACGCTGATAAACGCCGCTTTCATATAATTTAGACAACCGCAGTTGACAAAATTTATCAGATAACAATGTTTGATTTCCTTCACAAGCTTTACATTTCTTGATAGTGTTGATTCTAAAGGATAAAAATCCGCATAACCCGGAAAATTGATCAAGATCAATTTATTCATACTAATCTAATATATTATTTCTTTAGAACATAATTCTAAAGGTGTGATTTATGAAAAACGAGGTTATTTTTCTACTCGCCGCACTCATTGCGGTTTTCACGGCCTTTTCCCCTTCCCCTGTTCAGGCGGGTATCTTAACTGAATCATCAGGCAGGTCTCCTGCGTGTATTTCATGTCATTCCGTTTCGGCTATGGGGCTTGAGGGAGGCTATCTGGCATCCGATATAAGCGGGTTTGCAGAGGATTTCGGCGCAGAGGGAGCGGCTGATTTTCTGAAGAATATCCCCATTGAGGTTATGGCGGCGGCCTATGCCGCAAGACCCCTCACTGACGGGGATATTGAGGAGCTGCTCAGGGATTTCGGAGGCGGAAAGCTGTTCGGTATTAATCATATTGCCGCGGGCGCAGTTCTGGCAGCTGTGCTGACGCTATTTTTGCGGTTTGTGTTCCGCCGCAGAGGAGGCAGGGAATGACAGTGAAAAAAACTGACCATATGAAGGATATACATAAACCCGCGGAAAGGGCGGGCGAGGATTTTTACCGTGTGCGCAGCACCTATGACAAGGTGGTGAGAAGCACCCACGGTGTGAACTGCACAGGAAGCTGCAGCTGGAATATTTACGTTAAAAACGGCATTGTCACCAATGAGCTCCAGGCGGTGGACTACCCGCAGCTTGATCACGAAATCCCCAACTATGAGCCAAGAGGCTGCGCGAGGGGAGCATCATTCTCATGGTATCTCTACAGCCCGCTGAGGGTGAAATACCCCTATGTGCGGGGGAGGCTCCTTGACCTGTGGCTTAACGCCAGAAAACGCTTCGCAGATCCTGTCGCCGCGTGGGAATCCATAATGACGGACGAGGCGGCGAGAAAATCCTTTCAGCAGGCAAGAGGAAAGGGCGGCTTAAGGCGCACAGACTGGGACACTGTTCTTGACATCATTGCCGCATCAACAGTTTACACTGTCAAAAAATACGGCCCGGACAGGATAACAGGGTTCTCCCCGATCCCTGCCATGTCTCAGGTGAGCTATGCGGCGGGCGCAAGATTTCTGCAGCTCATAGGCGGTTCATGCCTCAGCTTTTATGACTGGTACTGCGACCTCCCTGTGGCCTCACCGCAGATATGGGGCGAGCAGACTGACGTGTGTGAAAGTGCCGACTGGTACAACTCCATGTACACTGTGCTCATGGGCTCCAACGTCAGCATGACGAGAACGCCCGATGCCCACTTCCTTGCGGAATCAAGATATAAGGGAACAAAGGTTGTGGTGCTTTCTCCGGACTACAGTCAGGCGGTTAAGCATGCGGATCTCTGGGTTCCTTTAAAAAAAGGGCAGGACGCAGCATTCTGGCTTGCTGTCAACAACGTGATAATAAATGAGTTTTACAATAAAAAGGACACGCCGTACTTCACGGAGTATGTGAAGAAATACACCGACCTTCCTTTCCTCGTGAGGCTTGAGGAGACCAAAGACGGCTTTAAGGCGGGCAGGTATCTCCGCGCCTCGGACATTGACGCATTTGCGGGCGAGGAGAACGCGGCGTGGAAAATGCTCCTCATGGATGAGTCCACAGGGGCGCTCTACTCCCCCAAGGGAACCATAGGCTACAGATGGGCAAAGGAAAAGGGGAAATGGAATCTCGAAAGCACAGACGGGATAGAGGGGGCGGAGCGTTCGCCCGTGCTCACCTTCAGTGATGCCGAGGTTGAACTCTGCACGGACGGCTACGGCGCGGAGGGTGAATACACCCCGGTTAAAAGAAAAGCGGGAGCGAAAAGGATAAAAACCGTTCACGGTGATGTATATGTAGCCACCGTTTTTGACATACTCCGTGCCAGCCTCGGCGCGGGGGAAAACTATTACGAAAACGCCCCGTACACCCCCGCATGGCAGCAGCAGTTCACAGGCATAGAGCCGGAGACGGTTATTAAGGTTGCCCGTGAGTTCGCCGAAAACGCTGAGAAGACGGGCGGCCGTTCCATGATTATAATCGGAGCGGGCGTAAATCAATGGTATCATTCAGACCTTTCGTACAGAGCAGCGATAATGGCACTTATGCTTACAGGTTCCGTCGGGGTAAACGGCGGCGGACTTGCGCACTATGTCGGGCAGGAGAAAGTGGCGATGCTCTCCTCATGGTCCGCCCTTGCCATGGCAGGAGACTGGTGCAAGCCTCCGAGGCTCCAGAACGCTCCGTCTTTCTGGTACATCCACTCGGATCAGTTCAGGTATGAGGGCTCGGTATTCGACTACTTCGCAGTGCCTGATAAGGAGAAATTCAAAGAACAGCACTCCGCGGATTTCAATGCAAAAGCTGTCCGGCTGGGCTGGCTGCCTTTCTACCCGCAGTTCTGCGGAAGCTCCATAGACGCAGCAGAGGAGGTTCTCCGCGAGGCTGACGGAGACAAGACAAAAGCCATGAAGATAACCGCCTCAAAACTGAAAAAAGGGGAGATGAGGTTCGCTGTAGAGGAACCGGACAATCCTGAGAACTTTCCCCGCGTGTGGTACATCTGGCGCGGAAACGCCATATCATCCAGCGCAAAAGGGCATGAATACTTCCTTAAGCATGTTCTCGGCACGGATCACTCAGTCCACGCGGAGGAGACAGGCTTCGGATTCGAGAACATAAAAGGAGCAAAGGGGGCGGAAGGAAAGGTCGATCTCATAGTGGATCTCAACTTCCGCATGGATACCTCCGCCGTTTATTCGGACATAATTCTTCCCGCCGCTACATGGTATGAGAAGAACGACCTCAACACCAGCGACATGCATACCTTTGTGCACCCGCTGACAGAGGCTGTTGCGCCCCTTTGGGAATCCGCAGGCGACTGGGAGATCTTCCGCCGCATAGCCGAAAAATTTTCCGAAACGGCATCGGCGCATTTCCCGAAGCCGGTTTACGACCTTGTGGCGACCCCCCTTGCCCACGATTCCCCGGACGAGATAGCTCAGGAAAATGTAACCGACTGGAAATACGGCCACGAAGACCCCATACCCGGCAAAACCATGCCCAAGCTTACCTTTGTGGAGCGTGATTACAGAAAAATACACGAAAAATACATAACCCTCGGCAAAAGCATAAGGGAAAACGGCATAGGCGCCCACGGCGTTAGCTGGAACAGCAGAGAGGAATATGACGACCTGAAAAAGATCAACGGTTCAAGATATATGGAAGGTGAGGAGATGGCTGATGTGTCAACAGCGCTGAAAGCCTCTTCCGCAATTCTCCGCCTTGCGCCGGAGGGGAACGGGCAGGTTTCACTGAAAGCGTTCCGGGATCTTGAAGCCAAGACAGGCAGGCCGCTTGCGCATCTTGTTGAGGGGTATGAGCAGTACTCGGTTTCATTTGACGAGATAACCCGCCAGCCCCGCAGGATAATCAACTCCCCCTGCTGGAGCGGCAAGATAGAAAAGGGGAGAACCTACGCCCCGTACACGCTCAATGTTGAGGATCTTGTGCCGTGGCGCACCCTCACGGGCAGGCAGCAGTTTTATCTGGATCATGAAATGTACATTCAGGCGGGGGAAAACCTTCCGGTTTACAAGCCTGAGCTGGATATGGAAATGCTGGGCGAAACGGAGGGCGGAGACGGGCTTGTGCTCAACCTCCTCACCCCTCACGGAAAATGGAACATTCACAGCACATACTTTGACAATGAAAGGATGCTCACCCTCTCAAGGGGAGGCCAGTGCGTATGGCTCAGTGAGAAGGACGCGGAAAAAGCGGGCATAACCGACAACGACTGGCTGGAGATGAGCAACAGAAACGGAAATGTGGTGTGCAGGGCAGTGGTCAGTGTGCGCATACCTGAGGGAATGTGCCTGATGTACCATGCGCCGGAACGCACCATAGATGTCCCCTTGAGCCCGTCAACAGGCAAAAGGGGCGGCGTGCACAACAGCCTCTCCCGTGTGCGGCTCAAACCCACCCTCATGGCGGGCGGCTACGGGCAGTTCACATACTATTTCAACTACTGGGGCCCCATAGGTGTAAACAGGGAAACCTTTGTGAAAATAAGAAAACTTAATGAAGTGAGGTACTGATTATGGATGTCAGGGCGCAACTTTCGATGGTTCTTCATCTTGATAAATGCATAGGCTGCCACACCTGCTCCGTCACCTGCAAGAACCTTTGGACAAACAGAAAAGGGACGGAATACATGTGGTGGAACAATGTTGAGACACGTCCCGGCACCGGCTACCCGAAAAACTGGGAGGATCAGGCAAAATTCCGCGGCGGCTGGGAGATAAAGGACGGCTCCCCCGTGCTCAGGGCGGGCTCCAAATGGGGAATACTCTCACGTATTTTTCATAATCCCGACCAGCCAGTGATGAAAGATTACTACGAGCCTTTCACATATGACTACGCCAATCTCATGGACGCTCCGGAAAGTGCTAACCAGCCCATAGCCAGAGCCAAATCCCGCGTAACGGGCGAAAGCATGAATATTGAGGCAGGCCCCAACTGGGACGATGACCTCGGCGGTTCAAAGAAATACGCGGCGAATGACCCCAACCTCACAGATGAGGACAGGGCGCTTTTCGGCGAGTTTGAGAAAATTTTTATGATGTACCTTCCCCGTCTGTGCAACCACTGCCTCAATCCGGCGTGCGCGGCTGCCTGCCCCTCCGGCTCGATCTATAAGCGGGGGGAGGACGGCATAGTCCTGAACGATCAGGAAAAATGCCGTGCGTGGCGATACTGTGTCAGCGCATGCCCCTACAAAAAAATCTATTACAACTGGGACAGGGGCAAGTCGGAGAAGTGCATCTTCTGCTATCCGAAAAGCGAAAACGGCGAACCCTCCGCCTGCGCTCATTCATGCGTAGGGCGCATCCGCTACACGGGAGTTCTCCTTTACGATTACGACAGGCTCATTCAGGTTCTGGACGCGCCGGAGGAAAGCCTTGTTGATGCTCTGAGAAGCTGTATCCTCGACCCTTCCGATCCGGAGGTCAGAAAGAACGCGAAAAAGGCGGGCATAGAACCGGACTGGATTCAGGCGGCGGAAAATTCCCCTGTGTATGCCTTCGTGAAGGAGTTCGGACTTGCCCTGCCGCTCCACCCGGAGTTCAGGACATTCCCCATGGTGTTTTATGTTCCTTCCCTGTCGCCTGTTCTGCGCAAGGCGGAAACGGATATGACAATGGAAAACTTCCGCATTCCGGTTAAGTATCTGGCTTCGGTGTTCACCGCAGGCAACGAGGCTGCTGTGGAGGATACGCTGAAAAAACTGCTGGGCATAAGGAGTTACATGCGCGGCAAGGGGCTTGATGACAATGAGCTTATGGAAAAGGGCGTGTCTCTTTCCGGCTGGAACGGGCAGGATCTCGAAAAGGCTTACAGGCTTACGTCCCTTACCAATTTTGCAGGAAGATTCGTGATACCCAAGTCCCGCAGGGAGAACGGCTGCTCATACGAAATGCAGGGTGCAGAGGGGTTTTTGAACCATGGAAAAAACAAGCGCTGAAAATATATTTAAATCCTTCTCCGTACTGACGGATTATCCGTCTGACCTGTCCGCTGTGAGGGAACACTGCCGCAGACTGGAATACGCAGGGCTGGCGGAAGGGTGCTTCGCCCTTATACCGCCGGATACAGGCGCACTTCAGGAGGAGTTTACAAGGATTTTCGATTTCGGAAAGGACACAGCGCCCTATGCCGCCTTTCACCTTTTCAGCGATGAAAGAAGGCGGGCGGGCTTTATGGCGGAACTGGCGGGTAAATACGCCTCTGCCGGTTTTGAACGGACACAGGGCGAACTGCCGGATTACATCCCGATTTTGCTGGAATTTATAAGTTTCAGGGGAGAAAGGGAATGTACGGAGCTGACAGAGGCGGTCTCCCGCGCGGCGGAATGCATCGCCTCCGCATCTGCTGTTGAAAAAAGCGCCTACGGGCTGATTTACCGCTCTTTGCAGAAATTTGCTGATGAATGCCTCAAGGGAGGGGAAGATGAACTGGAACACATTCTTTAATATATTCCCATATATTGCTCTGGCCGCTGCTGTTTTCGGTACAGTGACTGCTTACGGGAACAACAGGTACAGAATAAGCACCCGCGCAGGCGGGTTTCTGGAAAACAGAAAGCTGTGGGGCTCTGTTCCGTGGCATTACGGAATAATCATTGTCCTCACCGGACACGTGATCGGAATTATTGCGCCGTCTTTTGTGCTGAGGCTCACTGGAAATCTGGGGGTGCTCGCAGCCCTTGAAACCCTTGCCTTTTCGGCGGGTCTTCTCTGCCTTTTCGGGCTTGGCGCGCTGATTCTGAGGAAACTTTCGGACAGATACGCACTCTCCCAGACTCAGGCGGGAGACTGGCTTGTGCTTGTACTCCTTGTTTTTCAGGTGCTCAGCGGGCTTTATATTTCGGCATTTCACAAATGGGGCATCAACTGGTATGCCTCGAACGCCTCTGTTTATGTTCTCTCCGTGCTGAAATTCAGCCCGCAGGGGGATGTGATAACCGCTCTGCCCCTTGTCGTCAGGCTCCATGTTCTTAACATGTTCCTGATTATTGCGGCTCTGCCGTTCACAAGGCTGATTCATGTTTTTGCCGTGCCGCTGAAATATCCTTTCCGCCCGCACATAATATTCAGATGGAATAAATAAGGAGAGGCAGCTATGAACTACACAGCAAAAGGCTCACCCCTCAAGGGGCTTACGGGAGCCACTCTTGGTTTCTTCTTCGGTTTTGCGGCGGTTGCCCTTTTCGGGCCGACGGCAAAAAAACTGCAGGTGATAATGGGCATAAGCCCTGCGCAGGTGGGGCTGCTGGTGGCTATCCCCGCCCTGTCCGGCTCGCTTCTGCGCATCCCTTTTTCCGCATGGGTGGATAAGGACGGCGGGCGGAAACCGTTTATGGTTCTCCTTCTGCTTGCGCTTACCGGAATGGTGGGGCTGTCTGCCCTTTTTCTCACCAGATACCCGGACAACATGACAGCGGAACTTTACCCGCTGATCCTTTTCTTCGGTTTTCTCAGCGGCTGCGGCATAGCCACATTCTCAGTGGGGATAAGTCAGGTGGCCTACTGGTTTCCGCAGAAGAAGCAGGGCTGGGCTCTTGGAACCTTCGGCGGGCTGGGGAACCTCGCTCCGGGGATATTTTCGTTCCTGCTGCCTCTGGCTTTATCCGTAATGTCCCTTCCTGCTGCTTATGTCGTCTGGAGCCTGATCCTCCTCACCGGGGTGTGCGTTTACTGGTTTACCGCGTTCAATGCGCCGTATTTTCAGGCACTGTCACAGGGGGCTTCAGCCGAGGATGCGAAGGGATTTGCCGCTGACCTTTACTCTGAGGCTTCGCAGAAGCAGGAGCTTTTCCCTTCCGGCGGCGTGGTGTACACCCTTGTCAAATCAGCCTCCAATCCGTATACGTGGATGCTCGTGCTGCTTTATTTCGTAACCTTCGGCGGGTTTATCGCACTCACTGCGTGGTTCCCGACATTCTGGCAGTCGCTGTACGGCTTTTCCGTCACTGCGGCAGGTTTCCTCACTGCGTTTTATGCGGTGCTCACTTCGCTTTTCCGTGTGCCGGGGGGCAGTTTTGCTGATAAAATAGGGGGAACGGCGGCATCGCTCATATCTGTTGCCGTTCTGGGCGCAGGTTCGGTTATTGTGGTGTTCACCGGAAACTTCGCTCTCACCGTTTTCGGCATAATGCTTATGGCGATAGGCATGGGGGTTAATAATGCGGCAGTTTTCAAACTCGTTCCGAAATATATTCCCGAAGCCATAGGCGGTGCGGCGGGCTGGGTCGGCGGACTTGGAGCCTTCGGCGGCTTTGTGCTGCCCCCTGTTCTCGCCTCATATGTGGGCAGAAACGGCGACGCGGGCTACAGACAGGGCTTCATGGTTTATACCCTGATGGCGGCTTTGTCGGTGCTGCTGATATTTTTCCTTAAAAGGTCAGAGAAGAGAGGCGGCAGATGAAGGATATTATTTTTCAGATGGCTGAGAAGGCGGACGACGGAATAATGTATGTAACTGCGGACGGAAATATTGCTTACTGGAACAGAGGCTGTGAAAGAATTTTCGGCTTTTCCGCCGCTGAGACCGCGGGGGCGAATCTTGATATTATTATCCCCGAAAAACACAGGAAAAGACACTGGGACGGTTTTTACAAGGTTCTTGAAACCGGGCGGACAGCCTATTCCGGCAGAATGCTCAAGGTTCCGGCCATACGGAAAGACGGCGAAAAGCTTATAATAGAGTTCAGTATGCAGATTATTGAACAGGAAGGTAAAAGCGCGGGATTCACCGCAATTGTCAGAGATGTTACCCAGAGATAAAAAAAAGCGGGTGGAACAGCCCGCCCGCTTTTTAAACGCCCTCGACATGATTCGAACATGTGGCCTATTGATTAGGAATCAATCGCTCTATCCTCCTGAGCTACGAGGGCGTGAGAAAAACTTCTATAACAAGGCAAAATCATTGTCAAGAAATAATCCCGCGAGGGGGATATTTTACAGATTGAACAGAGAAGTAATAGCTTATGGTGATATAGTGATGCTAAACTCACATCATAAACTATGCCTTTTTTTCCAGAGGCTTAGGGCATACTTATCTTGCGCGGAACACCTTCGGCATGCTATTATTCAGACATTATGGGAGAAATAATTACTTTCGCAAATAAAAAAGGAGGGAGCGGCAAAACCTCCGCTGTTCTTAATATAGGCGCGGCGGCAGGCGGCAGGGGGAAAAAGATTCTTCTCATAGATCTTGACCCGCAGGCGCATCTCTCCTACTGGTCCGGCGTGAACACCTATGACACCTATCCCAATATCTACGGTGCGGTGCTGGGTGAATATTCCGCGCAGGACGCGGTTTTCAGACCCCCTCACGGGCTGTATGACATTATACCTGCATCCACGGGCTTCTCTCACCATGACCTGCGCAGGCTCCTTGACGGAGTAAGCGTAGAGGCCAAGCTCACAAAATGTCTCATGAATATCAAAGAGAAGTATGACTATGTTCTCATTGATACGCCCCCGACTGTTGCGGTGCTCACGCTGAACGCCCTTGTGGCTTCCAGATTCGTGCTTATTCCCGTTCTCCTGAATTTTCTTGCCATTGAAGGGCTGGCGCAGCTTGCCCAGAATATTTACCGCATAAACATGGCGCACAATCCGGATCTGCGGATTATGGGCATCATCCCCAATCAGCATGATATAAGAAGCAACCACGCCAAAAAGGTTATGAAGGAGCTTTATGAAAACTTCGGGGAGGACATGGTAACTCCCAGAATAAGGAGCGATGTCAAAATCGCCGAGGCGCCGGAGGCCAGGCTTCCCATGAATCTTTACGCTCCCGCCAGCAGAGGGGCTATGGATTTCAGCATTCTGACCGATTACATCCTCAGTAAAATCGAGGAAGAAGCGGGAGCAAAGAAATGAAACGCTGCGTCGGGATAGATTTCGGAACAAGCAACTCCATGATAGCCGTATGCAGGGACGGCGGAATAATAGACATAATAAGCTCCGAAAGCGGCAAGAGATACCTGCCGTCTGTGATATATTTCAAAAACGAAAACGAGGCTGTAATTGGCGATAATGCAAAGAGTATGCAGCTTCTCGAATCAGAGCATACCATTGCCAACATAAAGAGATACATGGGAACAGATATGCTGTTCCCTCTTTACGGAAGGGAGTACAGGGCGGAGGAACTCGCCTCGCTTATTTTCCGCAAGCTTAAGAAAAGCTTTGAAGATTACTCCGGCGAGAAAGAGGCGGACGCGGTTGTCACTGTTCCCGCTTATTTTGACCATTACCAGAGGGAAGCGGTGCGCTCAGCCGCTGAGAATGCTGGGTTTAATGTCCTGCGCCTCTTGAATGAGCCCACCTCGGCTGCTCTTTTTTATAATAACATAGGGAAAAACACAGGTGACGTGTGCATGGTTTTTGACCTGGGCGGCGGCACGCTGGATATAAGCCTTATCGAGATGAAGGCGGACTGCTGCAAGGTGCTTTTCACCGGAGGCTCCACCGAAATCGGCGGAGTGGATTTTGATGTCATGGTGGCGGACTATTTCATAGAGAACTTCCGCAGACAGCACGGCATAGACCTTAAAAGCGACCCCATAGCCTATCAGCAGCTTCTTTTTCAGGCCGAAAAAGCCAAGATGGAGCTTTCCTCCCTGAATGAGGTTAACCTTGTGGTTCCCTACATCACAGTAACCAAAAACGGCGCACTCCATTTCAAGGAAACAATAACCAGAGAAACCTTTGACAAAATAACAGCCCCCCTCACCAAGGGGATAAAGAGCATTATCGACAGCCTGCTTGAGTCAAACAGCCTCAGTATTGAGGATATAGCCAGAGTTCTGCCCGTGGGCGGAGCTTCACGCATACACAGCGTGCGCAGACTTGTTTCGGACATTTTCGGTGACAGAGTGAGAAAAGACATGAACCCGGAGGAGGCCGTGGTAAGCGGGGCTGCGGTGAATGCCGCCATGCTTTCCGGGCTCATAAGCGACAAGGTGTTCCATGATGTCACTTCCCATAACCTCGGCATAGAGGATGACAGCGGAAATTTCGAAGTAATATTAAAGAAAAACGAGGTTTACCCCGTGGAGTTCAGTATGGTTTTCACCACTTCTGAGCCGGAACGGAAAAATATTACTGTTCATGTTTTGCAGGATATGGCAAAATCTTCACTTAATACAGGGGATTCAGTCAGGGAGAATCCCGAACACTTCGTCAGTCTGGGCAGGTTCTCGGTGGAACTGGATGTGCCGGAAGACGGCGAGCCTTTAATTGATATTTCATTTATGATCGACGAAAGCGGAATAATAAGCGTCAAGGCCAGAGATGTCCGCAATGAAAAAGAAACAGACTTCACACTCAGGCTTAAAATCGAAAACGAAATTTTGAATACATTGGAAATATTCTGAAATTATTCGGAGGAAAACTATGAAAAAACTGGCTAAGCCGTCAAGCCTTGAAGGCAGAACCGGGCTTGTGAAAAAAGAGGGAGTCGAGCTTCAGAAAAAGCGTGATGAAGCCAAAAGAACCGCCGCAGAAAAAGCGCGCACCAGAACCCTTGCCAAACAGCAGGCAAACGCGGAGAGGCTTGCCGCCGCATCTGAGGAGATGGCCTCTGCCATTGAACAGTCAAGCAGTGCGGCTAATCAGCTTGGCGATGCTATGGTTCAGGTTACGGTTGCCTCTGCTCAGGTCAGCAGAACCTCCGACAACATCAAAAACGAAACTGTTCAGCTTGAGCAGGTGAGCCGTAAGGTTTATGACAACTCAAACAAGTATGATGTTGCTATCAGCAAAATGAACGACCGCGTGGAGAACACTGTCGGCGCCGTTAAGGAGCTCAGGGAAAGCGTGGACAACACCACCAACAAGGTTGTGGAATCCACATCCCTTGTGGAGCAGCTTAAAGAGAAGGCCGGCTCCATAGAGCAGATAGTTCAGGTTGTAAAAAAAATAGCGGATCAGACCAACCTTCTTGCGCTGAACGCAGCCATTGAGGCCGCCAGAGCGGGTGAACACGGAAAAGGCTTTGCCGTTGTGGCTGATGAGGTGAGAACCCTTGCGGAAGTCTCTGAAGGAGCGGCAAAGGATATTAAAATAGTAATCGATTCCTCCCTTGAACAGGTTGTCCGGGTGGTGGAAAAGGTGAATACCTTTACAAAAGGCTCAAAAACCAACCTTTTCAAGGCGGATTTTATCAGCAATAAATGCATCGCCATAAACGAAGCAGCCAAAATAATGCGTGAGCAGGTCGGGAAAATCAAGAAGGATTCAGAGAGCATCTGCATCGAATCCGGAAAATCCCTCGACATAGTGAACCGTCTTGCCGCCGCTACGGAGCAGAACGCCACAGCCTCCGAGGAAGTGAGCAAGTTTACCGAAGAGCAGGCAAAGGCATTCGCAGAGCTTACCGCAGCCGCCAATGAAATAGCTGAAATGTCAGAGGAGCTTAAAAACTCGACAGATATGTCAAAATCATCCGAGGAAGTGGCAGCGGCAGCAGAAGAGCTTTCGGCCACGATAGAAGAACTTAACGCATCTGCGGAAGAGATACTCAAGGCCATAGACCAGATAGATACAGGCACTCAGGAAATGGGGGATGAACTCGACGGCATCAAGCATGAGTTCAACACCATGCAGAAACTCCTTGACGAAGGGAACGAGTGCTGGGCGATTATGATGGTTGAAGGCGAGAAAATCCTTGTGGATCTTGAGGAAATCAAAGCGCTTGACCATATTGTTTTCATAAACCAGCTTGAAGCGGCTATCAACAACAACACGCCCTTTGAAGGTCAGCTTGACCCGACAAAATGCGCGTTCGGCGCATGGTATCTTACCTATAAGCCCCACGACCATGATGAAGAGAAATGCTATCACTCAATCCGTGAGCCTCACAACCATGTTCACCTCGGTGCGGGAGAGATAGTCCGGCTTATGGCAGAGGGGAAACTCGGCGAAGCAAGGGAGGTCTTTAAACTCAAGGTTCTTCCCGGAGTTGACGGCTTTAAAAAAGAATACAGAGGCTTCCATAACGGTATAGAGCTTGTGGCACTGGGCTTTGTCAAAAGTATAGAAAGCATCAGGGAAATAAGCGCTGAGGTTAAACAGCTTTATAAATCATTTAGCAATATAAGAAAAATTGTTGATACCATAAATAATGTCGCTATACAGACAAATATGCTCGCCGTTAACGGCAGTATAGAGGCAGCCCGCTCCGGCGAATTCGGCAGAGGTTTCTCCGTGGTAGCCGCAGACATCCGCTCTCTGGCAAGCGAATCCGCCGATAACGCTGATAAGATGAAGGACATTCTTGAAGAGATGTATGAGCAGACTGACAACTTTCAGACAGAGCTCCATGAGATAGGTCAGCTTATCCGCGTGCAGATCGAAAAGTCTGAGGTGGCAGTGGTGAACCTTGTGGAAACTGTAAGGCTCAGGGCTGCGGCCGCCGAAACCCGCAGGGTTTCTCAGGCATTCTTTGAAGAGGGCGGTCAGATGGTAGTGAGAGTCAACACTGCCTGCGGTGAGAGTCTGGGAGTTGCTGAAAAACTCAGGAAACTTACAGACGAAGCCAAGCTCGCAGCCGATGAGCAGGTGAAAGGGCTTAACGAAATAGCCGCCGCATCGGAAGAGGTTGCTTCTCTCGCAGACGAGATGCAGGCTTACTGATTTTTATAGGAGCGCATCATGGCTGAAATGAGCCCGGCAGCGGCTGTAGACGGAGCGGAATATACCGATAAAAAGTATGTTTCGTTCACTGTTGGTTCAGAGTATTTCGGAATAGCAATAGATGAAGTCAGGCAGATTATACGTATGCCTAAAATTACCCGTGTGCCTAAAATGCCGGGCTTTGTGCTCGGCATCAGCAATCTGAGGGGGAGTGTTCTCCCTGTGCTGGATCTTTCTCTCCGTCTGGGGTATCAGACCCCGTGCACCTGCGGAGAGGACACAAGGGTGATTGTCACAGAAAAAAACGGACTTGAAATAGGCTTTGTGGTTGAAACCGTCAGCGAGGTGAAATCCACTGAATCCGGCACATATGAAGAGCTGCCGGAGGTGCTGAACAGCGGCGCGGATAAAAAGTTTATTTCAGGCGTTCTCAAGATGAGCACAAAGGACGGCATAAGGCTTGTTCAGGTTCTGGATTCCAAAGAGCTTGTGAACATAGCGGAAATCCAGCGCAGGCTTGATGACAGCTCCCCGCAGAGAGGGCTTGCCGTCAAGAATGACGCGGCTGAAAAGGAAACCTCCGATTACAGGCGCTTCATCAGTTTCGAAATAGACGGACACGGCTACGCAATAGAGATTCACAAAATAAATGAGATAATACGCCTGCCTGATTATGTGGCTGTTCCGGGACTGGAGAGCTATGTAATGGGCATTTTCTCCCTGAGAGAGCGGGTTATCCCGCTTATGTCCCTCCACAGAAAGTTCGGGAAGAAGGACAGAAGCGAAACGGAAGATACCAGAGTAGTAATAATCGAGATTGAAAACACCCTTGTCGGTTTCATAGCAGATAAAGTGAGCGAAGTGCTCAGTGTGACGGAGTCCTGCATTGAAGAGCCCCCGAAGGTGTTCGCAGGAAACGGAGCCTCTGAGATCTCCTCCATAATCAAGGCTGCTCAGGGTGAAAGGCTCGTTATGATTCTGGAGTGTGCCAACCTGCTCCATGAAAAAGAGGTGGAAGCCCTTAAAAAACTTGCCGGACAGGAAGGAGGGAATTTCCCTATGACCGCTGCATCAGCTTCTTCTGATGAGGAGAAACAGATAGTCACCTTTACCATTGAGGATGAGGAATACGGAATCTTCATTGAAAAGGTGCAGGAAATAAACAGATACACCAATGTTACCAAAGTGCCGAAAACACCTTCCTTTGTGGAGGGGATAATTAACCTCCGCGGTGAGGTTATGCCGCTTATAGATTTAAGAAGGCGCTTTGAACTCCCCGTGCGTGAGAAGGATGAGTTCACCAGAGTCATAATAGTAAACCTTGCGAATATACGCGTAGGCTTTGTTGTGGATTTTGTGGACGAAGTGCTCCGGGTTCCGGCAGACAGCATAGATTCCGTGCCCGCTGTGCTCAGTGCCGGAGTGGACAGCCAGTTTCTGGACGGCGTGGTCAATCTCAGCAGCAGGCAGAGGATGATTCTTCTGCTTAATGTTGATGAGCTTTTCAGCAAAGCGGAAAAGAAAAAGCTTGAGAAAATAGGATCATAAAAAATACATCAGAGACTTTTAAAAAACTTCTGCGGGTTGCCGGATGATAAAAGTTCTTATTGTGGATGATTCCGCTCTGATGCGGAAAAAAGTCAGGGAAATGCTGGAATCCGATCCGGACATAGAGGTTATCGGAACAGCCAGAGACGGACAGGACGGTGTGACAAAAGCGCGTGCTCTCAGGCCGGATGTCATCACCATGGATATAAACATGCCTGTCATGGACGGACTGACTGCCCTGTGCATTATCATAGAAGAAGAGATATGTCCGGTTATCATGCTGAGCTCTCTGACTCAGGAAGGGGCGGCCACCACGTTCGAGGCTATGGAGCTTGGTGCGTTTGACTATGTGGCAAAACCGGGCGGAACGGTATCTGTAAATATAGGCGAGGTCATGGACGACCTCATATGGAAAGTGAAGGCCGCAGCGGGTACAGGGGTGAAGAAGCTCAGGCGGAAGACCTCCAAACCGATGAAGAAAAAGCTGACCGTGGAAACAGCGGAAGAGCCTGAGCCTCTTGAACTGGATGACTACCCGGCGGTGTGCATAGGAATATCCACCGGGGGGCCCAAGACTATTTTTGATGTGCTGCCTGAACTGGACAAAAACTTTCCCGCGGCACTGTTCATGGTTCAGCATATGCCGCCTACATTTACGGCGACCTATGCAAAAAGACTGAACGAATACTGCAAGATACATGTTAAGGAAGCCGAAGCAGGGGAGGAGATCCGCCCCGGTGTATGCTATCTCGGCAAGGGCGGCTTCCACATGACACTATACAAAAAGCCCGGCGGCAAAATTATTATAAGGCTCACAAAAAAGCCTGAACACCACTTTGTACCCAGTGTGGATGTAATGATGGATTCCGTCAGAAACTGCTTCGGCGCAAGAACAGTCGGCATTCTGATGACCGGCATGGGTGACGACGGCGCAGACAGCATGGTGAAAATCAGAAAGGGAGGAGGCTATACCATAGCCGAATCAGAGGAAAGCTGCATAGTTTTCGGTATGCCCAAGGAAGCCATAGACCGCGGAGGGGCGGATGTTGTGCTCCCCAGCGGCAAGATAGCGTGGGAACTTAACAGAGTTGTCAAAAAGGGATGGTGATATGGATATAAAGCCTCTTAAATCAAAAGTCAGAATCATTTTTCCCGAAGAGTGCGAAAATTTCATGGCTGATGAAGCACTGGAGGCGCTCAAAGGGGCGGATCTGTATTCCAGACCCGCTGCGGAGATTGACCTTTCCGCTGTGCGCACGATGGACACAACTTTTGTAAATATACTCGTCTCTCTCCTGAACACATTGAAAGAGAAGGGAATAAAATACGAAATAACAGGAAAAAGCAGTGAAGTCTCAAGGGTCATCGGGCTTTACGGGCTGGTTATATGACAGGGGGAACAGCGTGAAGAGAATACTGATAGTCGATGATGCCATAACCATGAGGCAGCTTGTCGCCGCCACGCTGAAATCCGCGGGCTATGAAGTGGTTGATGCCCGCGACGGCAAAGACGCACTCACAAAGCTTGAGAATGACAGGTTTAACCTGATCATCTCCGACCTTAACATGCCCAATATGGACGGCATAACCCTTATTAAGGAAGTGAAGAATCTGGCGAAGCACAAGTTTACGCCGATCATCATGCTCACTACGGAATCTCAGGCGGAGAAGAAGGAAGAGGGGAGAAAAGCAGGCGCCAAGGCATGGGTTGTGAAGCCTTTTAAACCTGCGGATCTGCTTGCCGTTGTTAAAAAAATAGTGCCCTGACAGCCTTGTCGGACGCACGGGGAAATGCGTTATGGATATTCAGAGCATAAAAGCCTCTCTTTTGAATGAAGATGAAACCGAAAGGCTGTATGCCGTGGAGGATGTGATAAGCCTGCGCGCAGATGAGCTTATCCCTGAACTTATAGCTGCACTCCGGAAGGAGGAGAGCCGCATGGTGAAGGAACTCATAGTGGAGGGGCTGAAACTTCTTGATGTTTCACCGCATTTTGCTTCCGTGGCCAAGTTTTTCGAATCCACAGATGCTTTCATAAGAAACTGCGCAATAGAAATCTTCGGCTCAAAGGGTGAGGATGCTGTGCCTTACCTGACATCTATTATGGATCACTCCGACAAAGAGGTGCGTAAGCTCATTCTGGACAGCCTTGTTGCCACCGGCTCCAAATACTGTATTCCCGCCCTGCGTGCGGCTCTGAGGGATAAAGCGCCTAATGTGCAGATAACCGCAGTGGAGTACCTCGGCAAGATAAATGACGAGGAATCCCTGAACGATATACTGGAAATTTTTGAAACATCGAATGAGCCCATGCTCCGCATATCCTGCATAGAGACTTTCACCCACCTCGCCAAACGCAGCGTGGTGGATACGGTGCTCGATATACTCGGCGGTGTGAATATGGACAGCTTTTATAAGCCGTCTGTATTCCGGATGGTCGCCGAATGCGGCTCCAGAGAGCATCTGCCTTTTCTGCTCGGTTTTCTTAACAACAGGAATACCCTTTTCTTTAATGAAATATCGGGCTCAATACTTAAGATAATGATACGGGACAATGTTGATGTGCTCCCTTACGAATATGAAAAATACGTTATCAACGGAGTCAAAAACCAGAACCTTGATTCCGACAACCGCATAACCTTTATGGGCATTGCCTACAGGCTCTGTATCAAGGACAAGGAAGAGATCTTTGAAGAGTTCGCCGGTGAGGATGATATGAATGTGATGCTTGCCGCGCTGGACAAGCTGGCCGGACTCAACAGGGAAAAAACGCTTAAAATAATTGAACGCAGGCTTAAGGTTGCTGAAGGTGATTCCAAGGAAGAGCTTCTCAGCCTCAGGGCGCTGATAGCGAAGCAGTAGATGTTCGTTGTTACCCTGGAGGATTACAAAGATTTAACGGCTTTTATCTACAAGAAGTCCGGCATAAATTTTGAGGATAAGAAGCGCTATTTCATTAATAAAAGGCTTGAAAAAAGGCTTTCCTCCCTCGGTATAGAATCTGCGAGGGATTATATACGCTTTCTCAAATTCAAAGACCGTGAAGGGGAGGAGTTTCAGGAGCTGATGAACCTTCTCACCGTGAATGAGACTTACTTTTTCCGGGAATTTTCCACACTGGAGGTCTTTGCCGAATTCTGCCTTCAGGAGATAGCGGAGAAAAAGGAGAAGGATAAAGACGACACCATACGCATATGGTCTGCCGGGTGCTCCACAGGCGAGGAGCCTTACACTCTGGCGATCATAGTGCGCGAACTTCTGGACAGGCATGAAAACTGGAACGTGGAGATACTCGCTTCGGACATTGACCTTAATGCTCTGGAAAAGGCGAAAAGTGCCCGCTATGACGACAGAAGCGTGAAGGATGTGCCGGAGGAGTACTACTCAAAGTACTTCAATTACGTTGACGGCTGCCACATTCCCATAAAACCCGTGCGGGATATGGTTCGCTTTGAGCATATAAACCTTAACGATAAAATGCAGATGAGACGGCAGAGAGGCTTTGACTTCATCTTCTGCCGGAACGTGCTTATATATTTTGATGAGATCTCAAGAAAGCAGGTTGTTGATCACTACTACATAGCCCTCAACAGGGGCGGCTACATCTTTCTTGGCCACAGCGAATCAGTCGGCCGCATAACAACAGCTTTCTCCATCAAGCGGTACGGCAGAAATGTCGTTTATTACAAGGGGTGAGACGATGGCGTTTAAAGTTCTGATAGTTGATGATTCGGACATGGTGAGGCACTTTCACGCCAATATTCTCAAGTCTGCCGGTTTTGACACCGAACAGGCAATAGACGGCATGGACGCTCTTGAGAAAGCTGTGAGAAGCTCATTTTCCCTCATTCTGTGCGATCTGAACATGCCCAGAATGGACGGAATCACCTTTATAAAAGAGCTCAGAAAAACAGGGAAAGAAACGCCCGTAATAATTATTACCACTCAGGAAGAAGCGGAAAACCGCAGAAAAGGCTATATGTCCGGCGCAAACCTGTACATAACCAAGCCTGTGAAACCTGAGGAACTTATAATCAACATAAAAATGCTTCTCGGTATTTCCTGACGGGGTGGGGTATGGTCGAAATTGATATGGAAAAGTTCCGCAGGTCGTTCCTTGACGAGGCGGCGGAACTTCTGGAACAGGTAAACGAGGATGTTCTTAAGATAGAGGCGGATGACGATCCGGAGCTTGTTAATTCCGTATTCCGCTCTATTCACACAATAAAAGGCAGCGCCGCAGGCTTCGGCTTCGAGCATATATCAGCATTTACACACCACCTTGAAACCCTGCTGGACAGGCTTCGCAACAAGGAGCTTGAGGTATCGGGCGAACTTGTTGACAGTATTCTCAAAGCAGCAGACGGGATTTACGAAATGGTCACAGCCGCCAAAGAGGGCAGGGAGTATTCTGTTGATGAGGCAGGGATAATAGCCGAGCTTGAAAGTTACATGAACCAGAAGGCTGACACCGCACCGGAGACGAAGGGGACTGCACCTGCGGAGAGTGCGGACGGGGCATCTGCTTATGTTTCCTGCACTGATATACGGGAAAAGCTCCGCGCAGCAGGAAGGAAGCAGGGCAGCATCTACAGGGCTGATTTCCATTTCACATCCGAAATGCTTGAAAACGGCTATGACCCTGTTCCCGTCATGTCCAACCTGAAAATGAGCTCTGCCGAATATTTCTGCAAAACGGATGCAGCGGCTGTTCCATCTCTGGATAAGCTTAACCCCTTTGAAATTTACCTCCGCCCGGAGGTTTACATAATAAGCGAGCTTGATGCGGCCGATCTGGCTGACTTCGGGTTTGAGCCCGGAGTCGTGACTGTCTCAGCAGCTTCCCTTGATGAACCTGCCCCTGCGGCGGAAGCTGATGAAGCGGCGGATAGCACGGAAGAAGACATTCCGGCGGCTCCCGTCTCCCACGGAGATGATATAACAATGGAGGGCATAGACGCCGAGCTTCTGGGTGAACTGGCTTCCAGTATTGAAGATTATTTCGAATCCATAGAGTCTGTAACGCTTAAACTTGAGAAGAGCGGCAGCGGCTCAGGCCCCGGCATTGACGATCTTTTCCGCGTTTTCCACACAATAAAGGGTGACTGCGGCTATGTGGGCTTCCGTTTTCTGGAGGAGTTTGCGCACCTTGTGGAAGGTGTTCTGGATGACATCAGAAGCGGACGTATTATGTTCGACAAAAAAGCGGCGGACATTATCCTCGCTGTGGTCAGTGATATAAGGGAGATGCTCTCAAACCTCACCAAGAAGGGAACCACACCTGTTCCTTCCTCATACCGCACGCTTAAAAACCTCACATCAAGCCTTGAGTCCATGAAAAGTTCCATGACCGTTGTGAATGAGGAAGTGAAAATATTCATCAAGCAGCTTGAGCAGTTCATCGAAATCATAAATATAGCCTCCGAAGACGGGCAGATAGATGTCAGGCAAGTGCTCAGGGGAGCGGGCGGCCTGAAAAACGCAGCCAGATTCATCGGCTTTGATGATCTGTACGCAATAGCAGAAGACCTTGAAAAATGTATAAAGGAATCCAAACCGTTTGACGCGCATATGGAAAGGATTCTCAAATACCTTGAAGATCTTAAATCACCGCCCAGAATGTTGGGCGAGCTCCTTATCCGTGACGGTAAAATCACTGAGGGGGATATTCAGGATGCTCTCAGCAAGCAGAAAAAACTCGGCGACATACTTGTCGAAGAGGGCAAGCTGGAGAAGGAAGATCTGGATAAGGTATTGAAAAAACAGGAAGTTATGAAAGCCGTGGCGGGCAGCGCCCGCGAAGGCGTACCCACATCTGCCAAGCAGCAGGCGGCAGGACTGCCTCAGCAGGACGCCGGAAGCGGCACAATGAAGGTGGAACAGGAGAAGATAGACAAATTTACCAACACCATAGGCGAGCTTGTGGTGGCCAAGAACGCCAACGAATACCTGATCCAGAAGATAGCCAGAGAATACGGCCTTCCTTCCGCCCTTGTGAAGGAGCTTAAGGACAATGCTAATCTCATTGCGAGGATCTCTCAGGATCTGCAAAGGGATATAATGTCGCTCAGGATGATTCCCATCAGGCAGGTTTTTCAGAAATTCCCCAGAGTTGTCAGAGATATATCAAGAAAACAGAGCAAGCAGATCGACCTGCGTATAATAGGCGAGGACACTGAGATAGATAAAAAAGTGGCTGACCTGCTCAGTGATCCCCTTGTGCATCTCCTCCGCAACTCCTGCGACCACGGGGTGGAGATGCCGGAGGACAGACAGAAGGCCGGGAAAACCCCATCAGGCACTATTATCCTTAAGGCTTATCAGGAAGGAAGTTTTGTTTATATCGAAGTGATTGATGACGGCAAGGGGATAGACACCGCAAGGGTCAGGGCGAAGGCAATATCCAACAGGCTGATAGCTGCGGATGCAGAGCTCAGTGAGAAGGAGATAATGCAGCTTATACTTGAACCCGGCTTCTCCACAGCGGAAAAGGTTACGGATATATCCGGCCGCGGTGTGGGAATGGATGTGGTGAAGACATGCGTTGTGAACCTGGGCGGCTTTGTAGATATACAGTCCACAATGGGCGAAGGCTCAAGGTTTGTGCTGAAAATACCTGTAACCATAGGCGTTTCCACTGCTCTGCTGGTTAAACTCAGTTCAGTTGTTTATGCCATACCCATAGAAAATGTAGCGGAAACAATCAAATTACCCAAAGAAAAAATCAAGGATCTGCACTACGGCCTTGCAGTTCATTACAGGGGGATGGTGCTGCCTCTTTACAGCATGAAGGGGCTTCTGGACGAAGAACCCGGAGAGCTGCCCGAAGAGGTGTGCATAGTTATCACCAACACCGACATGGGAAAAGTCGGCCTTATGGTGGACGAACTTATAAACCGCATAGATATAGCTATCAAGCCGGTTCCTGAATATTTCGCACATTTGTCATATGTCGGCGGTATTACCATTCTGGGAGACGGGCAGGCGGTTTTGGTTCTCAATACTAACAAGCTTATTTAGAAAACGGAGAACCTATGAAGATTTTTATTATCGATGACAACGGTCTGCACCTGAAAATGTGCAATTTTATACTTACAAAGCTTGAGCATGAAGTATATATTTTCGATTCTTTAAAAAAACTGGACGATTTTACTCTGCAAAATGATACAATCCCTGATATATTGTTTATAGACTACAGGCTGGGCCCCACGGAAACGGGTCTGGACGTGTTGGACAGAGTTAAAAACAAATACAAATGGAGCTCGGCAAAGTGCATCGCCTTCACTGCGGATGTGTCAGAAACATCACAGCTCAGGGCGGGCGGGTTTGACACAATTATTCTTAAACCCGTAACTGAAAATATGCTGAAGGAAATTGTGGGAAAATATTCCAGATGATTCATCTTAACGAGCTTAAAAACGAGCTTACAGAATACTTTATCGAAATAGTCGATATTATTAATAAGCTTATGGAGCTGCGCGGAAGCAGCTTCGAGAGTATGCTTGAGATTAATTCATACCTTGAAAAATCGGCAAAGAACTTCACAGACGACACTGCCGTTCTGATCGCTAAAATTTCTGAGGATCTGAACAAGAAGATAGTCAGCATAGACATCAAGAGCATGAAGGATGAAATAACCGAAGCCTCCGGAACCTTCCTTAAAATAACCGATGACCTTGAGCTTCTTTCCTACAACACAATATGCACCACCATGTCTCTGGGAGCAAAGGGGGCTACAATTGCCCACATCAGCAAGGAGATTAAGAAAAACTCCACTATTGCCAAAAACCTGCTGGAGAATATTTCCCAAACCTTTACAAGTATTTATGATGACTTCCGTGAGATAAACGCCACTTTCAGCGCAAACAGTTCCAAGGTTGAGCTTATGGTTGGCGGAACCGATGCGAAGGAAGAGCCGCTTGAGGTGAGTTCGGATATTTCACGCCTCATAGAGTGCAGCCAGTTTCATGACATCATCATTCAGGAGATAGATGCCATAAGCAGCGCCCTGACAGAATGTACGGATAAAGACCCCTTCTGCCTCGGCAAAAGCTACGGGGTGCATGAACTCGCCATTGCAAAAATGGACGAGGTACAGGCAAAAACCACAGAAGTATTTACTGAGATTACGGATGTGATAAAGGAATTCCTCTACCACATCAACACCGACATACAGAATATAGTCAGCCGTGCAAACCTTGTGAAGATGGAGTTTGAGACGGCCAAGGAATACAGCGATTCCATAGAATCAATAGTCGGCGGGCTGATCAGCATGATAAAGCTCACGGAAAAAGAGCTTAAAAACGCCGAGAACGGAATCCTGACGCTGAGAAAATTCGGCAAATCATTCCGCAACCTTGTGGTTATAACAGCCGTTGAGGTGGCCAGAATCGGTGATACAAGCCTTGAGAGCGTTGTGGTTTCAATGAGCGAGACTGAGCGCATACTCATGAGTCTGGTGGATAAGCTTTCCGTAAGTCTCAAGCTCTGGGGCGAGCTTAAAAACGGCTTTGTCAGTGTTCTTAGGGATGCAAATATCAATATCAGCCGTCTGCGGGAACTCCACTCGGATGACCATATAGACAACCTGCTTAAAAAGTCGGGTGAACTTGACGGAGAGCTTGAGCATTTCAGGGGAAAATTCTCCGGTGATGAATTTATGCAGCATTTAAACGGCGGACTTGCGAAGATAAACCGATCCTTTGCAGACATCAACAGGCTGTTCGAAAGAAGCTTTGACAATCTGAAACGGAAGATACCTCAATCTATGTATTCCGATCCTGATTTCGAAGCAGGGCGCTCATCCGCTGAAATCATTGACATAATGGCTCACGAGAACGACCACTCCTCAATAGACTTTTTCTAGGTTCTGCTGCCGCAGGTTCTGCATTCGGGATTGCGTTTCAGTTCCACATGCCTTGTTCTGTTGTCTGTCATGTCCATATAGAACATTCTGCTGCCCAGAGGCTCTCCGAAGCCGGTTATCAGCTTGATAGCTTCAATTGCCGCAAGGCAGCCTATGGTTCCCGAAACTGCGCCGAGAACACCGAAGCCGAATTCCTGCCAGTCGTCCACATCTTTTTCCACCATGCAGTCCAGACAGGCGGTCTTTCCGGGGTTTACGGTGAAAAGGTAGCCGGTCATTCCGTCCATCGCGGCTTCTATCATGGGTATATTCTGCTGCACACATGCCCTGTTGAGGTTTTTGCGCTCATAGAAAGTCGGTCTGGCGGACACCGCCGCCTGACAGCCTTTGATAAGCCCGGCAGTATTCTCCGGGAGAAGGCGCACATTGTGCATCTCTGTCTCCATGTCGGGATTAAGCTTCCGGAAGGCCTCCGCAGCTATGTCCACCCTCGGTTCGCCTATGCGGGCGCAGTCCATGAGTATCTGGCGGTTCATATTTGTTTCTGTAAGGTTTCCGGAGTGCGCTATGACCAGTTTCCCTATTCCCGCCATGGCAAGGTAAGCTGCGGCTGTTCCGCCCAGACCGCCTATGCCGCCTATGAATACACAGGCGTTTTTCAGTCTGAGCTGTGCTTCCTCACCGAAATTTTCAATTATCATCTGTCTTTTGTATCTTCTGAAATAGTTTTCCATGATTCCTCCGGAAATAAAATCTTATAACAATAACCCTTTCGGGGCAACCCTGCTGATGCGGTATAAAAAAGTCCGCATTTCCGTTCAGAATTTTCAATATGGATGTAATATTTATTACAGAGGATAAGCTATTGATAATAGAGATTAATTAAATATAAGGTAAAAAACTGTGATGAGAAATAAAAAAAATATTAAAATTCTGATTGAACTATTATAGAAGTGATCTATCTTAGCTTTATAAACTGAACTTTCCCGCGGGTAAAACCGCATATTTCCCCTGTAGGTTATATTATGGAATAGCAGGCCGCAAGGCCTGCTTTTCATTTTCTAATCCCTTATCTTTTTTGCTCTGAATTTTGTTCCCGCCGGAGTATCAAGAAGCTCTATCCCTTTTGCCGACAGAAGATTACGTATCTCATCCGCACGTTCAAAGTTCTTGTTTTTTCTTGCGATCTGCCTTTCCTCGATAAATATTTCAAGCTCACTGAGGGGTATTTCAAGGTTAGCCTTGAACCACTCTTCGGGTGTTTTAACTATAACGCCGAGCACTTCCTGAACAGCGCCGAAAACTTTTTCCGCAGCTTTGCGGAGAGCCTCCAGCGAATCCATGTCCGGTTTATCTGCGAGAATCTTGTTTATTTTGCGCACAGCCTCAAATATGGCGGCAAGGGCTACGGGCGTGTTGAAGTCATCATTCATTGCCCGGTCAAACTCGGCGGTAAACTCAGCCGCCACGGTTTCGGCAGCGTTTACTGCATTTACACCCTTTTTCCCGGCTGTAAATCCGTTAAGCTCATCAAGCATGGTGTATATTCTGTCCAGCGAGCTTTCCGCATCTTTCAGTTTCTCATCGCTGAAATCCAGAGCGCTTCTGTAATGTGTGGTGAGGAGAAAGAAACGGATAATCTCAGGGTCAAACTTAGCCGTGACATCTCTGATAGTGAAGAAGTTTCCGAGGGATTTGGACATCTTTTCCTCGTTGATGTTCACAAATCCGTTGTGCATCCAGTAACGGGCAAATTCGCATCCGCAGGCCGCCTCAGACTGGGCTATTTCATTCTCATGGTGGGGGAAAACAAGGTCTTTGCCGCCGCCGTGTATGTCAAAGGGGAGGCCGAGGATTTTCTCACTCATGACGCTGCACTCAATGTGCCAGCCCGGTCTGCCGGGTCCCCACGGGCTTTCCCATGAAGGTTCGTTCGGTTTGGAGCTTTTCCAGAGTACGAAATCGTAAGGGTTTTCCTTGCGCTCATTCACCTCGACCCGCGCACCGGCCATCATTTCATCAAGATGGCGGTGGGAGAGCTTGCCGTATTCGCTGAAGCTTTCTACCCTGTAGTATACATCGCCGTCTGAAACGTATGCGTGCCCTTTGGCTATGAGGTTTTCGCACATGGCGATCATTTCGGGGATGAAGTCAGTGGCCTTCGGCGCCTGATCCGGCCTTTTAACATTGAGGGAATCCATATCAGCGTCATGGGCTTCCATGTATGTTTTGGTGAGCTCGCGCCAGTCCGTGCCGGATTCGTTGCTTCTTTTTATGATTTTGTCATCTATATCTGTAAAGTTTTTCACGAAGGTGACATCATAGCCGCTGAAGGCAAAGTAACGGCGTATGACATCAAAAACCACTGCGCTTCTGGCGTGGCCTATGTGGCAGAGATCATAAACAGTGACCCCGCACACATACATACCGACTTTTTTATCGTTAATAGGATGAAAATCTTCCTTTTCTTTCTTTAATGTATTGAAAACCCTGAGCATTGCCCACCTCTCATTAATCAGCGGTAAACGCAGGCTTCAAGAAGCTTTTTGGTATATTCTTCCTTCGGTCTGCGGATCACTTCTTCCGCTGTTCCTCTTTCCACAATTTTTCCCTTATTCATCACAATGACTTCATCACAAAGAAATGATACCACGGCAAGGTCATGGGAAATGAGGACAAGAGTTATATTATTTTCTTTTGTCAATTTTTTCAACAGGTTCAGTATCTGCGCCTGAACAGAAACATCCAGCGAGCTCACCGGTTCGTCAGCCACAATAATTTCAGGCTCAAGGCTGAGAGCACGGGCTATTGCCACCCTTTGCCTCTGCCCGCCGGAAAACTCATGGGGAAACCTGTCCAGATGCTCCTTCTCAAGGCCGACCATCTCCATGAGGGCTTCGCATTTTGCTCTTATCTCCGCCTTGGAGAGGGGGGAGTGCGCAGCTATTCCGTCATACATAGCGGAGAATACGGTCAGTTTCGGGTTCAGGCTGGTGTACGGGTCCTGAAAAATCATCTGTACGTTTTTTCTGTATTCCCCGTACTTTCTGCCAAGTGTGCGGATGTTTTCGCTCTTATACAAAACTTCCCCGGAGTCCGGGCGGATTATATCACAGATGATTTTTGCAGTGGTTGTCTTCCCGCTGCCAGATTCACCCACTATTCCGAGGGTTTTTCCGTGCTCAAGGGTGAGGCTTATGCCGTCTGCCGCTTTGAAGCTTGTGCCTGAGCCTGCGAAAAGCCCTTCAAAGGCTGTGTAGATTTTGGTTGTGTCTTTCAGTTCCAACAGTTTCATGATGTTATATTACACAAACAAACGCAGAGGGCAAAGGCATTTTCCCCTTTGCGAAAAATCAGTATTCATTTATCATGCCTGAAAGCGGAGGTAATGAACGGATGGAAAAAATCAATATAGTCGCTGAACTGGAAAACCTGTGCAAAGCATCAGACACTGTGAGCAAAGGAAGCTCATTCAGGCCTTTTAAATATTACAAAAGCGTACAGGGCAGGAACGTTCCCGTTTTTTTTGTCGGGGTTCCCGGACTGACAGTGGCAATAGTCATGTCCATTCTGCTTGTTATCACTGTCTATCTGGTCACCCTGCCTTTCAATGTGTTCATCTGGGCGGCTCATCTCTTTCTCGCAGCGGTGATAATCCGCTTTGCTCTCAAGGTGGACAAGGCAAAGCAGATCCGCTACATGGTCTCCTGCCTGTGCAGACAGTCTATAGTTATGCTGGAAAAAGCCAATGATGACACGAACCAGAGGGAAAAGCTCGCCGGACAGGCAAAGTACCTCCTTGAGCGTGCCCACAAATGGGTGGATGAACCCGCCATTCACAAGCAGATAGAGGAGCTTAAGCCTTACAAAAGCGTGGTTTTTGAATAAGCTTTTTTTACAGCAGCTTACGTTTGTAATAGTTTGAATATATGGCGGCAGCCGGATTATGCGCCAGCACCCTGTCCTTCACAATAAAGGTCGTACAGGGAGCCTTGGAGTATTTGGAAAATAAAATGTCGTGCCCCACGCATAAACCGACTATAAGATTAATATCCGTGCCTATACTGTTGAGCGCTTCCGCCTGCCCGGCAGGATTGCAGGTTGCCTCATATCTTTCCTTTTTCAGATGGGGAATGCCGTAGTCGTCCTTATTTATTCCTCCGCTTTTGCAGCACACGGAGTGTACCTCAAATTCCTTCGACAGAATCTTTGTCAGAATATCTGCTTCCGCAGAGAGCCCCACACATGATGCTATGCCTATTTTTCTGTATTCCATCAGGCGGCAGAACTCCATTATCTCTTCCAGACGGGTGTATTTCATATAATGTTCAACTTCAATTCTCCCTGCAACAGTGAGGATTTTATTATCCTCCTCCTGTTCGTATATATTACGTGCCTTTGCGGCAGCATAACTGAAGTCATACCCTTTTGCGCAGTCTTTTCCCTGATAGCACACATTTGATTTACAGTTTGAGCAGTTGTACATTTCATACTCCTTGAAAATAAGTGAGCAGACCCCCGTCAGGGAGTCTGCTCTTCAGATATATCACCTTACGTCAGATGAATGCAATGTCAGATGAACTCAATACATGACAGCGGCTACCAGAGTCCGATAACCTTCCACCATGCAAGACCGACTGTGAAAGTGATAAGAACATTAATGCTTACAACGGCGAAATTCAGTTTATAGAACCTCGGACGCTCATAATACCCTTGAGCAAAATAGATAGGACCGGGTCCTCCGCCGTATTCTGTAAGACCCCACATCAGGTTACCGAAGATACCGAAACATATAGCCACCATTACAGACGGCGCACCCGCTGTTATTGCTGTGGCGAGGAACATGGGGTACATAGCGGCGACGTGTCCGCTGGCTGTTGCGAAGAAATAGTGAATATAGATATAAATCAGACCCAGAGCTATGAATGTCCAAATCCATGACCAGCCTGAGAATATGTGTCCGAAGTAGTTCGTCATCCATGATATGAATCCGAGATCTGAAAGACCTGTTGCCAGGCTGATAATTGCTCCGAACCATATAACTGTATCCCACGCTGCATAGTCACGGAGAACTGATTTCCAGTCAACAACTCTGAAAATAAACAGCAGTGCGACAACGCATAAACCGACGGTTGTTGCGCTGAGTTTGGTTATTAGGCTTGTTGCCCAACCAAGAAGAGCCAGAAGGAATATGATTGTGAGGGCTACCTCTTTCCTGCTCATTGAACCCAGAGATGTAAGGGATTTTTTGCCCATCTCCTTGCCTTCCGGCGTGTGTTTCATTTCCGGATTAACAAGCTTGTAAATAACATAAGGAGTAACGGCAAAGCACAGAAGCATGGGGACAATAGCCGCCGCTGCCCAGCCCGCCCAAGTTATCTCTATACCAAGCGTCTTTTCTGCAAGGCTAGTGGCAAGGGGGTTTGCCGCCATCCCTGTCATAAATATAGCACCGGTCACAGGGGTGATCTGGAAGCAGGAGAGAATAAGGAAGTCGCCTATCTTCTTGCCTGTGGGACCCGGCTTGGAATCCAGTGCATCATTTATTGATTTTGCTATAGGCAGGATAACCCCGCCGGAACGTGCAGTCACAGAAGGTGTGGCGGGTGCTATGAACAGATCCGCTATTCCGAGGGCGTAAGCTATACCAAGGCTGCTGCCGCCGAACATTGAGAGCATCTTGTATGCTATGCGTCGTCCCAGCCCTGTTTCCACGAATCCCAGAGAAAGCACATATGCGCTGAAAATAAGCCATACAGTGCCGCTGGCAAAACCTGCAAGGGCTTTAGCCTGCGAAAGAGTGGTTGTTACGATTGCAACGCAAAGACCTATGAGCATTATTGCACCGGAGGGAAGAGGTTGTGTGAGTATAGCTATGATAACTGCGATGAATATGGCAAACATGTGCCATGCCTGAGCCGTAAGCCCTTCCGGAGCAGGAATTAACCATAATACAGCAAGGACCGCAAGTGGAACTGCCGCTGATAATGAACTTTTTAATTTACCTGACATATTGACCTCCCGGTCCGATTGTCGTTAAATGAATTAAAAGCCCTGCTTTTTTGAGTAAGCAAGAGTGTGCTCGATCATCTCAGAGGTTACACCGAGATAGTTTGCCGGATTAGTGAGTTCATTTATCTCCTCACGTTTAAGGTGAGCAGTGACTTCCGGCACATCGGCAAGTGCTTCAGAAAGACTCCCGCCTTTCTCATTCACTGTTCTGCACGCTGCATAAACAATATCGTGTGCCTGCTGCCTTCCCGTATAGGGGGCAAGACCCATCATAACAGCCTCAGCCACTATCAACCCGTTTGTTATATCAAGGTTTTTCCTCATTCTGTCTTCATCAACAATAAGCCCACCAAGCATAAATTTTGCCTGTTTGAGCGCTCCGGCTGTGAGTACGAAACTTTCAGGGATTGCTATCCATTCCGTGTGCCATGGACCTGTTGCTCTTTCAAAGTCCTGAATCATGGAGTCGAGCATAAGTCCTGCGTGCTGCCTCACCCCTTTGGCACTGGCAAGCATCAATTCGCTTGAAATAGGGTTGCGTTTCTGGGGCATTGTGCTGCTGGCGCCTCTTCCTGTGACGAAGGGTTCAAAAACCTCACCAAATTCATTGGATGCCATAATCATCACATCGTAGGCAATTTTCCCCATAGTGCCTGTCACCAGACCGAGAAAATTCAGCGCTTCGGCAAAACCGTCCCTTGCCACATGCCATGTTGACTGCGGCACGCCGAGACCTAGTTCGTCCATAAGTGCTTTCTGAACTTCAAGTCCTTTATTATCAAGAGATGCAAGTGTTCCTGCTGCCCCTGCGAATTCTCCCGTGAGGACTCTGGGGCGGAGCTGTTTTATCCTTTCTGAGTGCCTGTCAAACATTGCAAGCCAGATGGATGTTTTATGACCGAAGGTGATGGGAAGCGCATGCTGAAGGTGGGTACGCCCCGCCATGATTGTGTCTTTATATCGCTCTGTGAGTGATGTAAGAATTCTGCGCAGCTCATTGATGTCACGCTCGATTACTTCAAGCCCGTCACGAACCTGAAGAACAACTGCCGTATCCATTATATCCTGCGTTGTAGCTCCCCAGTGGATGTATCTGCCGGCTTCACCGCACTGCTTCACAAGCTGATGCACCAGAGGGAGAATAGGGTAACCGACTATGTCTGTCTCCTGACGCAGAAGGTCATAATCAAGCTTTTCAATGTCGGCTAGCTCTGTAATTTTCTGTGCCGCATCAGCAGGTATGACTCCGCATTTTGCCTCTGCTCTGGCAAGTGCAGTTTCCACCTCCACATAACGTCTGATCAGCGAAAAGTCGGAGAAAATATCCCTCATCTCCGAAGTTCCGAATGCATCTCTGTAAAGGATAGAATCCATTACGGTTGTTGATTGATGTTTGTTGTTCATCATCAGATCTGCTCCTGTTTGGACTGCGCATGTCCATACAATAAAATTTGTACGTACATAATATACTATATTATGACTGGACATTCTGTCAAGTTACTTGTTATCTTATTTCTCAGAAACAAATGATAAGGTGAAAACATAATGAAAGAAGCACTTTACGTGCAGACCGCACGCATTCTTGCTGAAAGAATTGCCTCCGGTCACTATCCGAAGGACTCTCTTCTTCCCACTGAAATGGAGTTATGCAAAGAATTTCAGGTTAGCCGCCACACAATCAGAGCGGCGATAAGAGAGCTTCAGGAGCTTGGGCTTGTATCCAGAAATAAAAAAGCAGGAACTAAAATAGAAGAAGCCTCCACATCCTCTAAATACAGCTATTCACTGGCATCGCAGGAAGAACTCTCTGACTTCGGTACAAGGCACAAACGTTCTGTTCAGAAAATAGAAACTATTGTAGTTGATCAGACACTCAGTAAAGAGATTGCCTGTTCCCCCGGCGTGCGCAAGCTCCGCATATCTAGCTTGAGGCTTGACGAGGGCGATACTCCGCCTGTGGGGTGGACTGATGTTTATGTTGATCCTTCCTACACCGAGCTGCCTGCTATTATGGAAGAGTCTCCCGAAATGCTTGTCAGCTCTCTTCTTGAAACAAGGTACGGAAGAAGGATCTCAAGTATAAAACAGGACATATACGCAGTAACAGTGCCGGAACATCTTGTTGATGTCCTTCAGGCGGATGCCTCAACTCCGGCGCTTAAGATTATAAGATATTATTACGATTCGGCTAACAAGGCTGCGGAAGTGTCGGTGACAATACATCCAGCGGGCAGGTTTGTCTTTTCAACGAGGCTTTCAAAGAAATAAACAGATAAAAAAGTGAAGCGGGCTGTTAAGCCCGCTTCGTATTCATTAAAGGGTAGGTCCGCCTTTTGTAATTTCGGGATCCATACCGTCTTCAAATCTTTTGAAGTTCTCGGCAAACTTGGAGGCGAGGCTTCTGTGCATATCATCGTATGCCTGTCTGCTCGACCATCCGAAGGAGGGATCAAGAACCTCCGCGGGTACGCCGGGGATAAACTGAGGGATGCCGAATCCGAAAATGGGATCGGTTTTGAACTCAGTTTTGTTGAGCTCACCTGTGAGGATAGCTTTTATTATCGCCCTTGTGTACTTGATGGAGAAACGTTTGCCCACTCCGTAAGGTCCGCCTGTGAGACCTGTGTTAACAAGCCAGCACTGAACATTTTTCTCTTTGACCTTGTCACCGAGGAGTTTTGCGTAAACGGAGGGATGCCATACCATGAAAGGCGCGCCGAAGCATGTTGAGAAAACAGCTTTGGGCTCTGTAACCCCTTTTTCAGTGCCTGCAACCCTTGCTGTGTAGCCGGAGATGAAGTGGTACATAGCCTGGGGAATGCTGAGCCTTGAAACGGGAGGAAGCACTCCGAACGCATCGTAAGTAAGGAAAATTACGTTGTTGGGATGTCCGCCCTTGCCTGATTCCACAATTTTAGGAAGCTGGCTCAGGGGGTAGGATGCCCTTGTATTTTCCGTAAGGCTGTTATCGTCAAGGTCGATTGCTCTTGAAGTCATATCAACGGCAACGTTCTCAAGGATAGTGCCGAATTTTCTTGTGCATTCGTAAATATCGGGCTCTGCTTCTTTGGAAAGGTTGATAACCTTGGCGTAGCAGCCGCCTTCTATGTTGAAAACGCCGTCATTGTTCCAGCCGTGCTCATCGTCGCCGATGAGGTATCTTTCGGGATCTGTGGAAAGGGTGGTTTTGCCCGTTCCTGAAAGACCGAAGAATACAGCCGTATCCCCTTCTTCGCCTATGTTGGCGGAGCAGTGCATGCTCATTACGCCCTGTTTGGGGAGCAGGTAGTTCATAACGGTGAAGATCGATTTTTTGATCTCTCCCGCATAGCTTGTACCGCCGATGATGACGATTTTTCTTTTAAAGTTTACTATTATGAAGGTTTCGGAATTTGTTCCGTCCTCTTCGGGAATTGCGTGGAAGCGGGGGCAGTTTACCACTGTGAAATCGGGTGCGAAGTCTTTAAGAACTTCCTGATCCCTTTCTGTGATGAACATGTTTCTCGCAAAAAGGCTGTGCCATGCTGTTTCGGTTACAACGCGCACTTTCAGTCTGGTGTTTGCGTCTGCACCTGCGTAGCATTCCTGAACGAAAACCTCTTTCGTCTGCAGGTATGAGGCCATTTTGCTGAAGAGCTTGTCAAACTGCGCTTCGGTAAATTTTTTGTTATCCTTTGACCAGTATACATCGTTGGTCGTAGTAGGCTCATCCACCACGAATTTATCGTTAGGCGAGCGGCCGGTATGGTGTCCGGTTCTGGCTACAACTGGGCCGAGATGAGAGAGGATAGCTTCCTTTCTCATAATGATCTGCTCATACAGGGCGGGCGTAGGCAGATTCCAGTTTATGCGAGCCAGGTTCCTGAAACCGTACTCCTCAAGTCCGGTATGTTCGGTTTTCATAAACCCCTCCAAGGTTATTTTGTGGTCTGAAAAAGGCAAACGGATTCTAGCGGATTACTTGTTTCTGATCTATAGAAAATCGTAATGATTTTGCATTTTTTTGGCATTTTTTTATACCGCTGTGTTAAATATTTGGCAATCAAGGATTTTGAATGCTGAAAGGCTTTTAAATTAAGGTATTGATAATGTTAAACCTCTATTATATACTCATCGATTACATAAACAGGCACATGCGTACCTATGTGCTTTTGCTGAGTTTTCGGATATACAATGGACATACACTTTTTTGATACTGCGGATGAAAAGCATATCCGCAGGGAGAAAGAAAAAGCCCGTGAACTGCGGCGCAAACAATGGTGGCGCGGCAAGGTTGATCAGGGCATATGCCACTACTGCGGCAGGAAATTTCCTCCTGAGGAGATAACTATGGATCACGTAGTGCCCATAGCCAGAGGCGGAATGAGCACTAAGGGAAATGTTGTTCCCGCCTGCAAGGAATGCAACAGTAAAAAGAAATACCTGCTCCCCCTTGAGTGGGAGGATTACCTCAGCGGATTCAAAGATAAGGAGAACATAGATGACAGGCAGCGAGATCAGAGCTAAGTTTCTTGAATATTTTAAGGAGAAGGGGCATGAGGTTGTAGCTTCGTCCTCTCTCGTTCCCCATAATGACCCCACGCTTCTTTTCGCCAACGCAGGAATGAACCAGTTTAAGGACACCTTCCTTGGGCTGGACGAACGCAGCTACACCAGAGCGGCCACATGCCAGAAGGTTGTGCGCGCGGGCGGAAAGCACAACGACCTTGAAAACGTAGGCAGAACATCACGCCATCACACATTCTTTGAAATGCTCGGCAACTTCTCCTTCGGCGATTACTTCAAAGAGGATGCCATAAAATTCGGCTGGGACTTCCTTGTGAACCGTATGGGTCTTCCCGCTGATAAAATGTTCGTATCTATATACCTTGATGATGAGGAAGCGTTTAAAATCTGGCGCGATGTCATCGGCGTTAAGGAAGAAAACATAGAGCGCAGAGGCGAGAAGGACAACTTCTGGTCAATGGGCGATACCGGCCCCTGCGGCCCCTGTTCGGAGATCCACATAGATCAGGGCGAAGGCACAGGATGCGGACGCCCTGAGTGTGACCGCAACTGCGACTGTGACCGCCACCTTGAGCTCTGGAACCTTGTTTTCATGCAGTTCAACCGTGATGCCTCCGGCACTATGACACCGCTTCCCAAACCCAGTATAGACACAGGCATGGGGCTTGAGCGCATCGCCTCTGTTGTTCAGGGTGTTACCAGCAACTACGACACTGATATTTTTCAGCCTATAATACAGTTCACGGCGGAACTTGCCGGAGTTAAATACGGCGCAGACAAGGAGAGTGATGTTTCCCTCAGGGTTATTGCGGATCACGCGCGTTCAACCACTTTCCTTATCTCTGACGGTGTTCTCCCCTCAAACGAAGGCAGAGGCTACGTTCTCCGCAGAATAATGAGAAGAGCGATGCGCCACGGCAAAATGCTCGGTTTTGAAGGCACATTCTTCAATAAGGTCTGCGGCTTCGTTGCGGACTTCATGAAAGGGCATTACATCGAGCTTGCGGACAAGAAAAGCTATGTCCAGAAGGTTGTTTCAACAGAGGAAGAGCAGTTCGGCAGAACCCTTGCCATCGGAATGAAGCTTATTGATGAGCTTTTTGTTAAGTATCAGGCTCAGAAACTCATTCCCGGAACAGAAATTTTCAGACTTTACGATACATACGGATTCCCGACGGATCTGCTTACCGATATAGCCGAGGACGCAGGCTTTGAGCTTGATGTCACGGGCTTTAACGCTGAAATGGCCGCACAGCAGGAAAGGGCGAAAAAGTCATGGGCAGGAAGCGGAGAGGAGAGCGTATCCACTATATACAGGAAGCTCAAATCAAAAATCTCATCCGAGTTTGTGGGATATGAGCAGCTTGAGGCGGAAGAAACAGTAAGCGTCATCATCAGAAACGGCGATACCTGCGACATGATAAAGGACGGCGAAGAGGCGGAGATTGTCCTTGAACAGACCCCGTTTTACCCCGAAGGCGGCGGCCAGACCGGCGACAAGGGCGTTATCAGGACAGCCACATCGCTTTTCCGTGTGACTGATACCAAAAAGTTCGGTGACGGGCTGATTGTTCATCAGGGAGTGGTGGAAGTCGGTTCCATAAAAACAGGTGACAAGGTTTTCGCCGCTGTGGACGAAGAAGCCAGACAGGCAACGGAACGCAACCACACAGCTACTCACCTTCTCCACAAGGCGCTTCAGATGGTGCTTGGGGATCATGTCCGTCAGGCGGGCTCAATGGTTTCCCCGGACAGGCTCCGTTTCGATTTCAGCCACTACACTCAGGTTACAGCGGAAGAGATTGAAAAAATAGAAGAAATAGTCAACAGACGCATAATGGAAAACAGGGGCGTAAGCGCCGCTCTGGAGACCAAGGAAGCTGCCATGAAGAAGGGGGCTATGGCTCTCTTCGGTGAGAAATACGGCGACACTGTGCGCGTTATTGAGGTTCCCGGATTCTCCGTGGAGCTCTGCGGCGGCTGCCACGTTGACAGAACAGGCGACATAGGTCTGTTTAAAATAGTTACTGAAACCTCCGTAGCCTCCGGCGTGCGCAGGATTGAGGCGCTCACGGGCGCGGGCGCGGTTGAGCATGTCAGCCGCAGCGAGAGAGTGCTTAAAAACGTCTCCCTCACCCTCAAAGCCGGTGTGGAAGGGATAGAGGATAAAATAAGCGAGCTTTACGCCACCATAAAAGAGCAGGAAAAAGAGATCCGCAAACTCTCCGACAAACTGAACTCCGCCAAAGCTGGCGATATGATGAAAGATGTTGTGGAAGTGAAGGGTGTTAAGCTTCTTGTTTCCCGCATGGACGGCGCTGATGTTGACTCCCTCCGCAACTTTGCGGACACTGCAAGGGACAAAATGGGCTCAGGCGTTGTGGTTGCCGCATCAGCGGACAGCGAGAAAGTAATGTTCCTCTGCGGGGTTACTAAAGACCTCACGGATAAAATAAAAGCAGGCAGCATCATAAAAGAGGTTGCCGCAATAGCAGGCGGAAGCGGCGGCGGCAGGCCGGATATGGCTCAGGCAGGCGGTAAAAACCCCGGCAAGACCGATGCTGCTCTCTCTGCGGTGAAAGGCATTGTTGAAGGAATGCTCGGCTGAGGATATAAAAGAGGCGCTGGCGGGGTATAAAAGACGTACCCTGCCCGAAACCCCTGTCAGGGCCGCTGTACTGCTGCCTGTTATATCAGGCGGCTGCGGTGCGGAGATACTTTTTACCAAGCGTCCCGTTATGCTCAATGCTCACGGAGGGGAAGTCTCTTTCCCCGGCGGAGTTTGCGAGCCTGAGGACGCAAACCTAGAAGAAACCGCCCTGCGGGAAACCTTTGAGGAAGTGGGCATAAAAAGAGAGCAGATCTCAATTATCGGCGCTCTTGATGACCAGCTTTCCAAGGCGGGCTTCCGTGTCACTCCGTTTGTAGGGCTCATAAACAAGCCGTTTAATATGAATGTCTCCCCTGATGAAGTGGAGCGCATCTACAAAGTTCCCGTGGCTTATTTCACCGACACACGCACATCGTGGACAGAAAAATGGGTGAGAGAGGGCGAGGCCAGAACGGTATATTTCCACAGATATGACGATGACATCATCTGGGGTCTCACAGCCAAGTTTGTTGATAACTTTCTTAGAAGCATAAAAGCATTGGACATTTAGATTTTTTTGATTTAGTTTATCTAAAACCTTACGGAGGGGGACCCGATGAAGGCCGAACTTGTAAATCCCTTTATATCTTCAACAATCAGTGTTTTCGACACTATGGTCGGATTTGAGGTAAAAAAAGGGGATCTTTACATAAAGTCGGACGAACGGCTTTACTATGACATCTCAGGCGCAATCGGCGTTGTTGGGGATTTCATAGGCTTCGTCTCCATAAGTTTTCCGGAAGACCTTGCGCTGGAAGTCACCAGCAAGTTCATAGGCGAACCCCTTACAGAGCTTAATAACGATGCCGGGGATGCCGTCGGTGAGCTTATAAACATGATAGCAGGCAGCACAAAGAAACACTTCTCTGACAAAGGCAGAAGATTCAATATATCCGTCCCTAACGTAATCGTCGGTAAAGGCCACACCATCCAGCGCCCCGCTAACCTTATCTGCATAGGCGTTAAGTTCCATCTCAATAATAAGATATTCGTTCTCGAAGTTGCCCTGAAAGAAAAAGTATAGTCTATTTAAGTTTTTCCTTGGGGCTGTGTGTCATTGCGAATACGTACTGACCTCTGTGGGGTCTTAGTTCCTTCTGTTATTTCATGTGAAAATAATTCAACCCTTGGTTAAATTGGTTTATCGTGAATCTCAGAAAGACACAGTTTTTGCTGAAAAAATAAAAAAAATTTACGTCAGAACATTATTTTTTCCTCTGCGGTTTTCTTTCTTCCTTATTCTTATTTCTGAATCTGCCTTAATCTTCTTTTCCTTGGGAAATTTTACATTTATTTTTCAGGTATTATGAACCAAAAAAGCTAACAGTATGCATGAAACCCGCTCTGATCTTATATTGTTTTCAAAGTAATCTCCTTGTGTTAACATCATTTTAGTGTAAATACGCCGGACGGGTGTATTTTGTCCGCGTCTTATTAACTTGATGTAACGGGGTGTTTTTATGAACAGTTTTTCGGCTATCTCCTGCCTCACCAGAAATGACCTTGCCAAATACAAAGGAACCCAGTTTGACCAAAGACATAAAAAGGTTTTTGCGGAATACAAAGGCACGCCTTTTTATGAATTTGCCAAGGTTCTTATGAGCCATCTGCCGCAGAATTTTGTGGGCTTCCTTTCTGATGAGGACATGGTGGGGCTTTACAGACACCTCTATTCCGGCCTTGAGGGGAGAAAAAAGAAAAAGATAGCCGTCAGTGCGGATATGACGGAGGATCTGCCGTTTTTCATAGGCAATTTCTGCATTTTCTCCATTGTGACTGATGACAGGCCTTTCATATTCGATTCTCTCTGGGAATACCTGCAAAACATTCGTGAACATAAAATATTCGTGATACACCCCATATTCGGTATAGAAAGAGGGCGTAACGGTGAAATTGATAAAATAAGCGAGTCACGCCTCGGAGTAAGCAATGAGTCATTCGTGGTGGTATTCCTCGAAGGGCTGAACAAGAACGAAGTTTCTGATATAAAGAAAGAAATAGGCTCCATATATGAAAACGTGGCCGCAGCCGTGGACGATTTCCCGAAAATGAAAGAGGCGATGAGCGCCCTTTTCATGGAATACCGCGAGCGCAACGGGGATGTGGCAAAGTTTATTCAGTGGCTGATGGACGAAAACTTCATATTTCAGGGAACCCGCATTGTGGAGATTGATGAGTCCAAGGATTTTAAATCATTCTCAGATACAGGCGTGTTCACCCTTATGGGGCAGGACCCGAACTATGCGCTGCTTGCCCGTTCTGTTAAGGACGGCAGGCTTAACACAGTGGACGGCTACCCGGTTATAGTGGACAAGGCTGTGGGCATAAGCAAGGTTAAGCGCCGCACCAACTTTGACAGGGTAATGTTTGTTGACAGGCAGGGGACAAAAATCCGCCTCTTTTATCTTGCGGGGCTGTTCTCCAGCAAGGCGCACAAATGCCCGCCTTATGAAATAAGCATTCTGCGGGACAAAATCAAAGCCACCCTTGATTACTTCAACTTTGTCACCGGTTCGCACGACTATAAATGGATACGGGACATTCTGGACGAATACCCGAAGATAGAGATCTTTAACCTTTCAAGCCGTGCTCTGACCGAGCTTCTGGAGCTTATTCTCACCATGCAGGGGGCAAACCAGATACGCATCTCCTACCATGACTTCCGCCCCCTGAAAAATCTTATATTCTTCATGGCTATGCCGCTTTCCCGCTATTCATCCGAGCTTGTGATGAGCATTAAGGATTTTCTTGAGGAGTACTTCGGCGGCAGAATGATGGATATTTCTATCCGCGAGGATCAGCACAAGCGCAGCTTCCTGCATTTCCACATGATGCTGAATGATGTTGATGTACTTGAGCACATAGATGAAAAAGAGCTTAAAAACAAAATTACATCAATGCTTAAGGACTGGGATTCCGCACTGTATGAAGTTCTGCGGGACAGGCTGGGGCATGAGTGCGATGAAGTTTTCGCCGGGTTCGAATCATATTTCGGCGAGGCGTACAAAAGCAAAAACACGCCGGAGGATGCGTACCTTGACATAGTTCGCATCCGCAGACAGGAGGACACATCATCCCTGCTGCATTTCAGCGGAGGCAAGGCTGTTCTTAGGATATATTCCAAAAAGCGCCTTCTCCTCACCGAGCTTATGCCCATCATAGACAACCTTGGGCTGAACGTTTACGAACAGGACATCTTTGAACCATCCGCAGACGGGCACGGACTTTACATAAACGTGGTTTACCTCACCAATATAGACGATCCGGGGAGCTTTGCGGAAACTTACAGAGTAATTCTGCCGGAGCTGATAACAGCGGTAATCTCCGGGCGCGCTGAGAACGACAGGCTCAACTCCCTCAGCGTAACAAGAAAGCTCACATGGCGGCAGACGGATATACTCCGCACCTTTGTATATTTCGCCAAGCAGATTGAAAGCAGCTTCCTGATAAAATCGCTCATGTCCGCACTTATCAATAATGCGGAGATAGCCGAGAAACTGGTTAACTTCTTCGAGGCTAAGTTTGACCCTGAGAGCAGGAAAACATCCTCAGCGGAGATAGAGCAGGATATTCTGAGCCGGATAGAGGGCGTAATCTCAGTGAGTGAGGACAAGGCGCTCCGTTATTTCATACGCATTATTCAGGGCACAGTGCGTACAAACTATTTTATGCAGCCCATGCGTGACTACATCTCGATCAAGGTGAAAAGCCGTGAGATGCCGATTATCGCAGAACCCAGACCGATGTTTGAGGTTTATGTCCACAGTGCCGAGATGGAGGGAGTGCACCTCAGAGGCGGCAAGGTCGCCAGAGGCGGAATCCGTTTCAGTGACCGTAATGACGACTTCCGCACGGAGATTCTGGGGCTTGTGAAAACCCAGATGGTTAAAAACTCCGTCATTGTTCCCGTCGGTTCAAAGGGCGGCTTTATAGTGAAGAAGCGCTTTAAGGACAGGGAGCAGGATAGGGCGAATACTATAAAACAGTACAGCACGCTGATTAAAGGTCTGCTTGATATAACCGACAATTACAAGGGGAATAAGATAGTTCATCCGAACAGGGTGCGCATGTATGATGAGAGTGACCCTTACCTCGTTGTGGCTGCGGATAAGGGCACGGCGACTTTCAGTGACATAGCCAACGGAATATCCGTCAGCTACGGCTTCTGGCTGGGTGATGCCTTTGCCTCCGGCGGGAGTGTGGGCTATGACCATAAAAAGGTGGGAATAACCGCCAAGGGCGCGTGGGAGAGTGTTAAGAGGCATTTCCGCGAACTCGGAAAAGATATTCAGAAAGAGGAATTTACCGTAATCGGCATAGGCGACATGGCTGGTGACGTTTTCGGAAACGGAATGCTGCTCTCCACTAAGATAAACCTCCTTGCCGCGTTCAACCACGTTCACATATTCCTTGATCCCGCTCCGGATGCAGATAAAAGTTACGCCGAAAGGCAGAGGCTTTTCAAAAACCCCTCACTCACATGGAGGGACTACAATACTGAACTCATTTCAAAGGGCGGCGGCGTGTTCGAGAGAACAGCCAAGCGCATTGAGCTTTCACCGGAAGTCCGCCTGATGCTGGGGTGCAGCGAAACAGTTGTCACCGGGGCGGAACTGATACGTCTTATTCTTAAGGCTGAGGCGGAACTGCTCTGGAACGGCGGCATAGGAACCTACGTGAAGGCCTCCGGCGAGACAGACAGGGATGTGGGCGATTCCACAAATGATGATGTGCGTGTGAATGCCAGCGAACTCAGGGTAAAGGTTGCGGGTGAGGGCGGAAACCTCGGTTTCACCCAGTCAGCAAGGATAGAGTTCGCAGAAGACGGCGGACACATATACACCGATGCTCTGGATAACTCCGGCGGGGTTGATATGTCCGACCATGAGGTTAACCTCAAAATCATCTTCAACTACCTTGTGGAAACAAAAACCATTAAGGATATGAAGGAGCGCAACGCATATATCAAAAAGCTCACCCCTGCGGTGACCGATCTTGTGCTTGCCACAAACTACCGTCAGTCTCTGGCGGTTAGCAGCGACCTGATACGCTACGGCTCCAATCCTGTGACATTCCGCGAGGCCGCAAAACACCTGAGAAACGAAGGTCTGCTTGATTTCCGCATAGAAAAACTCGCATTCCCCAATAAGGATAAAAGTGCGACATCTCCTGAACTTGCCGTGCTTCTGGCATATATGAAAATATACCTCTACAACAATGTGGAGAATACGCTGAATCTTGATAACCCGCTGGTCAGGAAGGAGTATCTGGATTACTACCCGAAGGATACTGTGGAAAAGTTCGGCGATAAGCTTTTCAGCCACAAGCTGTTCAGGCAGATAGCCGCCACTGTGACGGTAAACAGGGCCTTGAACCAGACAGGCATATCCTTTTTCTATGAGCTGTTGAAAGGTACGAACAGACCGCTGAACGAGATACTGGAGTGCTACCTCCTCGCTGAGGAGATAGTCGGCTGCCGCAGGCTCAGGGATGAGATATGCGCCCTTGACGGCAAAGCGGAGACGGAGGCTCAGTACAGGGCGCTCATAGAGCTTGATAAAACCCTGAAAGTCGCTGTTGAGTGGCTGATTGACCCGCGCAATATGAACCTTTATAAGAGGAAAGGGGATGTTCTCAGAGAAATATTCCCCCTTGTTACCAAATATATGACAACTGGCATGAAAGAAAAGTACACAGCCATGACGGAAGAGTTCAGAAAAGGCGGTCTGCCCGCCTCCCTTGCGACCGCTGTGTGCGTTGTGCGCTACTCCAAGCCTGCGTTTGATGTTTTCCGCATAACCGCCGAAACAGGTGCGGATGCCAAAGATGTTCTCAAACGGTACTATGAGATTGGCGGCAGATTCGGAATAAATATGCTCACTCTCAAGATGAAGCATATAAAAATAAGAGATGAGTGGGAGCGCATAAACCGTGACGGGCTCCTGCTTAAGCTCAAAAAAATTCAGATGAACCTTGCCTTCGCCTACAGCGCGGGGAACAAGGGGTGGCTGAAAAATCTGCTTGACACTGAAAAGCGCTTTGTAGAAAACTATGATAAGTTTATGGATTCGGCAGCAAAGGACGAGATAGATTCTCTCGTTCCGTTTAATGTGATGATAGAATCCTTCGCCAATGTGGCTGAAAAATACGGAGCGGGTGGATGAAAAAAGTCCTCTTCTTGCTGATAGTTTATGTAATTTCGGGGGTGCGGGTGCTTGCCGCGGTGGATACAGTAAGTTTTGATAACGGCGTTAAAATGGTTTACCGAAACATTCCCTCAACAGGGGTTGTTTCCGTGCATGTATGGATGAAGACCGGCTCTGTGAATGAAAATGTGGAGAACAACGGCATATCTCATTTCCTTGAGCACATGGTTTTCAAGGGAACGGCCTCATACGCCCCCGGAGCCATAGATGAGGTGGTGGAGAGCGCCGGAGGGAGCATGAACGCCGCCACAAGCAAGGACTACACCTTTTACCACATAACGCTCCCCTCGTATAATGCTGAGACTGCCTATAAGGTTCTCAGCGAGATGCTTTTTGATGCGAAGTTCATACCGGACGAGATAGAGAAGGAAAAGCCCGTGGTGGTGCAGGAGATCAAACGCAAGTTTGACAAGCCCACATATGACATGTGGTCATATCTGTACGAAGCTCTTTTCAGGGGCTCTCCTTACGAAATGGAGGTAATAGGCACGGAGGAAACGGTGAATTCCTTTACCCGTGACACCCTTGTTGACTACTACGGCAGATACTACCACCCGCAGAACATGACCCTTGTTGTGGCGGGGGACATAGACAGGAAAACGGCGGAAGCCCTTGGGCGGAAGTATTTCAGCAAAACCAAAGACGGACGCGGCAAACGATATGAAGGCAGCGCCCAGAGGATATATACCGAAGCCCACAGGAAGGACTTTTACCGTCAGGTGGTGCAGGAAACAGGGGTTATAGCCTTTCCCGCTGCCGCACTGAACGAGGAGGATATATTTGCCTACGAAGTGCTGGGTGAAATACTCTCCGGAGGCGAATACTCCGTCCTGAGCACCATAGTTAAAAACGAACTGAGACTGGCAAGCTCCATCAACGCCGGTTATCTGGGGATGAAGCACGGCGGTTCTTTCGTGTTTACCTACACATGCCCGGTCGGAAACAGTGAAAAAGTGAAGGATGCTATCCTTAAGGTTATAGCCTCCGTGGATAAATTCGTGGATAAAAAGAGCCTTGAAAAATGCGAGAACAGGCTGAAAAGCCAGATAGCGTTTCAGAGGGAGCGTGCTTCCAGCGAGGCACGGGACATCGGCTATTCCTATACACTTGACATTCCCGGATATTATCATAATTTTCTTAATAAGATGAGCGGCATGAAACCTGAGGAGATCACATCCCTTGCCGCCGGAATATTCTCCCGCCCATATATTGATTTACGGACACTGCCGGAAGAAAGCGGGAAAAAAGAGGATTAATGCGGGATTTTGAACTGAGGGGCATGGGGAAGTATACTGGTGCTTTCCGTGATTTTTTTACCGGAAATGAAGGCGGTACTGTACTTATCTCAGGCAGCGGCGGCTCCGGCAAGAGTGAGGTTCTCTCCGCTCTGAGACTTATGCCCGAAGTTGCTGATCCGTCCGTGGTTTCAGCTTCCATAGACTTATCCCTTGAGGTCAATATTGACAGTGAGCTTGGGCTGCTTGCCCTGCGCAATGAGCTCATAAAATATTATAAAATCAATTTCAGTTTCTTTGATGTGGCTTATGCGCTGTATCTGGTGCGCATAAACCCGAACAAGAAGCTGGACCGTGATCTGGATTTATACACCAACAGCAAGATAATAAACGAGGTTCTGGGAGTTGCCGGAGCAAAGGGGAACGAGTTTGTAAACAAGCTCTACTTCACAGTGGAAAGAGGCAAACCGGCGGTCACCGAATGGTGGAAGAATGACGGCGGAGCGGAACTCAACAGACTGCTGGAGGAAACGCCGGAGGCTGTCCGCAGAAAGCTGACCGCTCAGTGGGCTAAAGACCTCAGTCTGGCTCTTCAGGGCAGAAAATGTATAATGACCATAGATTCCTTTGAAAATATATACGGTGAGAACGGCTCCGGCAGAAAGCAGGGGGCAGACAGGTGGGTGAAGGAGCTTATGGCTCTTCTGCCCGGTGTAACTTTCGTGCTTTCCGGGCGTGAACTGCCCGAATGGGCGGAGAATGAAGCCCCTGAGAAGCTTTGCAGGCTTGAGACCGGAACCTTTGACAGGGATGATGCCGCATACCTTCTAGGATATTACGATATTAAAGATAAAAAAGTGTGCGATGCCGTTTTTGCTTCCGCAAGGGGGGACAAACTGCTCACCACCCTTCTTGCCGCGGGGCTTTCCGCTCTGAAGAAGGAGACGGGGAAGGAACCGGAGCCGGATCAGGTCGAGTACGGCGCAAAGGAGATCATACTTTTCTACAACGCCTCTTCCGAAGGGCGGGAAGGGGATATGGCGCGCATTCTCTCCGTGTGCCGCTGCTTCAATAAAGAGGTGTTTGAGTACCTTGTTTACGAGTTTCTGCCGGAAGGAGTAAGCTTTACATTCAGCGATTACTGCATGCTCCCGTCTGTCAGCCCGAACATCGGGCAGGACTGCGCGGCTCTCAAAAAGCCTTTCCGGGATGAGATTTACGCATCCCTCAACAGTGACCAGAAAGATAATGTGCATTACGCACTTTTCAACTTTTACCTCAAAAAGATAGACAGGGAAAAAGGCTCTTTTAAGACATACGGCTTTTATCTCAGCTTCCGCGAATGCTTTTACCACGCAAAATCCGCTCTGGACGGTGAAGGCTTTGTGGACTGGTTCATGGATTCCCACGCGAAACATTTTTCCAATGACAAAATGGGCTTCTGGATACACCTCCACGGCGAGGTTGTGGAGTATCTCAAAGGATTGATGGGGCTTGTAAATCCCTACACTGCCCTCTGCATGGAAAAGCTGGCGCAGATGTATGTGAATGTGGAAGATTACGGCAGGGCGGAACCGCTCCTTAAGAGGATGGTGAATATCCGTGAAAAGCTGAGCGGTGCGGAAAGTCAGGACACAGTGCGCAGCCGCAACAGGCTTGCATCCATGTATTCCGCCAAGGGTGACTATCAGTCCGCCATTGAGATGATGGGTAAGAACGCCGAAATAAAATCGCGCACAGAAGGGCCTGATCATCCGGAAACCCTGCGCTATCTCCAGAAGCTTGCGCTTCTTGCCATGAAAAATAAGGACTACAAAACAGCGGCGGATATAGGCGAACGCTCTCTCCGTCTGCATATACAGAGGCTGGGCAGGGAAAATCAGGAGACAGTGAAGGCAATGGGCGAACTGGCCGCCATAAGCGAAATGGCGGGCGATTTTGAACGGGCATGCGAACTGTTTAAGGAAGTCCTTGAAATCAGAGAAAAATCCCTCGGCGGCGGCCACCCTGAAACTGCTAAAAGCCTGAGCCAGCTTGCCTATTACTTTTACAGAAGGGGCGAGTATGATTCTGCTGAACCGCTTTTCTACAGGGCGCTTGAGGCCAAAGAGGCACAGCTCGGCGGCAACCACCCGCTTATTGCCGCCTACTGCAACAACTTAGGCTATATTTACTACTGCCGTGAAAAATACGGCCAAGCAGAGGTTATGTACGAAAAAGCTCTTAAAATAAAAGAGAAAAACTTCGGAGTCTCCCATCCTTCCACCCTTACCGGTGTTGCGAACCTTGCTGCGCTCAAGTTCAGGAAAGGGGAGATGGAAGAGGCGGAAGCTCTTTTCCGCAAAGTTCTGGAGCAGAGTGTAAATACATTCGGCGAGAAATCTGCGGAGACGGCAACGGACATGGCTAACCTTGCCTATGTTGTTTCCCGCAAAGGTGATTTAGCCGAAGCGGAAACTCTGTGCAGAGGCGCACTGAATATGAGAGATGAGGAGAACCCGCAGGATATGGCGGTTAACCTGAACAACCTCGGCGATGTCCTTTTCAGGAAAGGGGAAGTGGATGACGCATCCGATGTTCTGGAAAAGGCTTATACCGTTGCGGAATCATCCTTCGGCAGCGCCCACCCCCTTGTAAGGCGAATCCGGGCTAACCTTGAAAAAGTGCGGGACAGAATCCACTAGGCAAATCTGCCGATGTAGCTTTCTATATCAAACTTACGCTTGAGTCCTGCAAAATTCATATAACGCACCTTGCCGAAAACCGCCCGCTCCTGCCACGGCCTGTCATGTTTGCCAAAACACCATAAAACACCCGCAAAGCCGTTCGGGTCGCGCCCGTCAAGGCTGTATTTATCGTTCAGGGTTATGGCTGCTCTGTATGCCTCTTCCGGTGATTCTGTCCATTCGATTATCTTTTTACCCCAGTACATACGCATGTAGCCGTGCATTTTTCCTGTGAGAACCATCTCTCTCTGCGCCGCGTTCCACGCCGGGTCATGGGTCTGTGCGCCTTCGAGTTCTTGAAATGTATAAATGTATGGTCTTGCGTCATTTCTGTGTTCATCAAGCGTCTGCACAGCCCAAGGGTGCAGGGGACTGAGGCTGTCATACTCAGGGTTAAAATTCACCATGTTCATGGCAAGCTCCCGCCTGATTATCAGCTCCTCCAGAAATGAGGCGGACTTGGGATGCTCCTTAACTGCGAGGGCTATTTCAACTGCTGATATATTTCCGAAGTGGAGATAAGGGCTCAGCCCGCTCTGCGCATCCTCTGCGGGGTCATTGCGGAGCTCATCGTATGTTTCCAGCTTATCACTGATGAAGCTTTTAAGCCTTTGTGCCGCTTCATCCTCCCCGCCTATGAATGCGGAGACGGGGGCAACGGTTTTGTCAATGTCCAGCGCATTGACATCAGGCTCAGTACTTTCGCAGTCCGGTCTGAAATCCTTGATAACTAAGTCCCTCTGCTCAAGCGGGGCAAGGAACTTATCAAGCTGTTTTTTTATCTTCGGCCTGATGGTATAGGCGGCAAATTCCTCTTTGCCGCTTGTTGTTTCCACCGGAACCACGGCATCGCTCTCCACCTGAACCACGGAACAGGGTGCATTTCTGCCTATCTGCCGCCGCCACTCCTTCTGGATGCGCAGGTATCCTCTGTCCATTACGATCATTTCAGCATTGCGGGCGAGCTTAACCACTTCCTCCGGCGGGTTCCCCTTACGGAAAATCAGGCTGATTCCCCGCTGTTTCAGGTTTTTCTCCAGCGTTTTCAGACCCTCAAGCATGAATGTGTAATGGCGGAGGTTTGCCCCCGGAAAGCCGTCAGTTATCACAAAACAGGCAAACAGAGGCAGTCTTAGCTCATTGGCCTGCCTAACCGCAAACTCAAGGGCATGGTTAAACCTTGTTCTCTGCGCCTGCTGAATCCAGAGGAGAATGTACTTTCCGCCCGCAGAGGGCTTATTCAGGCTGACAATCCTTTCGCCCTGTATCATCTGTCACCTATAAACAGTTGCCGTATTTTATTTTATAATGATACTATAATCACCCCTCAATTAAAAGCGCACGCATATGCAAAGGAGCAGTTATGTTCAGAAAATTCGCCTCGGAAAATATAGTTCTCTTTGACGGAGCCATGGGCACGTCCATACAGAATTTTGACATCGGCGAAGATATATGGCAGGGAAAAAGCGGCTGCAGCGAATGGCTTAACATCGCAGCGCCGCATATCATAGAATCTATCCACAAAAGCTATCTGGAAGCCGGAGCGGATGTTGCGGAGACAAACACCTTCGGCGGAACCGAGCTTGTAATGCGGGAGTACGGCCTTGAGGACATGGTGGATGAGCTTAACCTCAGGGGCGCTCAGATCGCGGTAAAAGCCGCACGGGAATACGGAAAATTCGCCGCAGGCTCCATAGGCCCCGGAACAAGGCTTCCCAGCCTTGGGCAAATCTCCTTTGACGATATGCACCGGATGTATCTCCGCCAGACAAAAAGCCTTATAGAGGGCGGAGTTGACCTGCTCATAATAGAAACCTGTCAGGATCTGCTTCAGGTTAAGGCCGCGCTCCTCGGCGTATTTGATGCCCTTGGGGAGAAGGGGGCGGATCTGCCCGTAATGGTTTCGGTGACTGTGGAAAGCACAGGCAGCATGCTGATGGGAACCGACCTTTCTGCGGTGTGCACAGTGCTCAGCGGCTACCCTGTTCACTCCGTGGGGCTTAACTGCGCCACAGGACCGGACATGATGTTCGGCCCCGTAAAGACAATTTCAGAGAACTGGAACGGCGACATATCCTGCATACCTAATGCGGGTCTGCCGGAAAATATAGGCGGAAAAACAGTCTACAGCATGACTCCGGAAAAGCTTGCCGTTATAGCGGGCGAACTTATGGATAAATATCCGGTGAATATACTGGGCGGTTGCTGCGGAACAACCCCTGCGCACATAAAGGCTCTGCGCGGGATGATTAACGGCAAAAAAAGAAGGGAGCCTGTGCGGAAGCCATACACGGGCGTATGCGCCAGCCTTTACTCATCCATGCCCCTCAGCCAGAACCCTGCCCCATCCCTCATAGGCGAAAGGGCAAACTCCAACGGAAGCAAGGCCTTCCGCGAACTGCTCCTTGCGGGTGACGCTGACGGGATGCTGTCCGTTGCGAGAAATCAGGAAGGAGAAGGCGCACATTTCATAGATGCGTGCGTGGCATACGCAGGAAGGAACGAGGCGCATGACATGGGCAGTTTCATCTTTGAGCTGAACAAGACGCTTACCGTTCCCATCGTGATAGACTCCACTGAGCCGCCTGTGATTGAAAAAGCGCTGAAACTCTGCGGCGGAAAACCGGTTATCAACTCCGTAAACTTCGAGGACGGCGGGGAAAAACTGCACATTATCCTGAAGATGATAAAAAGATTTCCCGCGGCCTCAATAGCACTCACCATAGATGAAAAAGGTATGGCAATGACCGCGGCGGAAAAGTTCGCCATAGCCGAAAGGCTCTATAACACATGGAGCGGCGAATACGGGCTTCCGCCGGAGGATATAATAATCGACCCCCTCACATTCTCCATAGGCAGCGGGGACGAGACACTGACCATGGCGGCAGTGGAAACGCTGAACGCCATCAGGATGATAAAAGAGAGGCTGAAAGGCGCTAAAACAGTTCTGGGGCTCAGCAATGTTTCCTTCGGGCTTTCAGCGCAGAGCAGACCCGTTCTTAACTCCGTCTTCCTCCATGAAGCTGTGAAGGCAGGGCTTGACATGGCTATTGTCCATGCCGGGAAGATTCTCCCGCCAGCAATGATAGATGATGAGGACATGCGCCTGAGCCTTGATCTCATTCACGGCAAAGAGGGCGCGCTCACGGCATTTATAAACCGTTTTCAGGGCAGGGAAGACGTGCGGGACGACAGTTCCGGCGCTGATCTCTCCCCGTCCGAAAGGGTGGGGCGCATGATTCTGCGCGGCGAAAAGAAGGGGCTGAAAGAGGTTCTGGATGCTCTGATGGCGGAGCGTAAGCCCATTGATATAATAAACAATCTCATGCTTCCCGCAATGCAGGAGGTGGGCGAGCTTTTCGGGAGCGGCAAAATGCTTCTTCCGTTTGTGCTCCAGTCCGCAGAGGTTATGAAAGAGGGTGTGAAAATCCTCGAACCCTTCATGGAGAAGAATGAAACAGAATCCAAAGGGAAAATTGTTCTCGCAACGGTTAAAGGCGATGTGCACGACATTGGCAAAAACCTTGTGGATATAATACTCTCCAACAACGGCTTCACCGTCTACAACCTTGGGATCAAGGTTCCTGTGGAGGAGATGATCAGAAAAGCCGTTGAGGTGGGGGCGGATGCCATAGGGATGAGCGGCCTCCTTGTAAAATCTACGGTTATAATGAAAGAGAACATAGAAGAGCTTAAAAAACACGGTCTGGAGAAGAAGATTCTCCTCGGCGGAGCGGCGCTTACGGAAGGCTTTGTCGCCAATGAATGTGATACCATAATGCCCGGCAATGTTTTTTACTGCCGTGACGCGTTTGATGCACTCAAGGTTCTGGACGGCAGGGCAGAGGCGAAAAAAGCCCCTAAACCCGCCAGAGCGAAGGCCTCATTTGACTCGGTGGAGGAGCAGGCAGAGCCAATTACTTTCGGAGAAATCCCGTCAGTGCCTTTTTACGGCAGCAAAATTGTTTTCGATATTGACCCCGCCGGGCCGGAAAAATATCTCAATAAAACGACTCTTTTCACAAACAGATGGTCATATAAAAAGAAAGGGCTGACGGAAGAGGAGTTCGACCGCCTCATAATGGAAACCGCCCTGCCTGAATACAGGGAGATTTACGGCAACGCCATTGCAAAGGGGCTTCTGAACCCTGCGGTCTCCTACGGATATTTTCCCTGCCATGCGGACGGAGATTATCTGGTTATTTACGATGCAGATAAAAAGACGGAGAAAACCCGCTTTCTCCTCCCCCGCCAGACCAAGGGCGCGAAGCTCTGCCTTGCGGATTATTTCCTGCCGAAGGAAAAGGGGTTTGATGTTGTCGGTCTGAGCCTTGTCACCATAGGCAAAAAGCCGGAGGAGTTCTCCGCTAAGCTGTATGCCGCTGGGGATTATAAAAAATATTTCATGTATCACGGCCTTTTCACCGAGTTCACCGAGGCTCTGGCCGAGTACTGGCACAAGGTTATGAGAAAAGAGATGGGCATAGACGGAGCGGACGCAAAAACGCCGGATGGCATTATCTCCATGAAGTATCAGGGGCGCAGATACAGCTTCGGCTATCCCGCATGCCCCGATCTGGACGGCAATGCGGTGATTGCGGATATGCTGAGTGCGGATATGCTGGGCATACACGTTACGGAAAACGGGGAGATGGTTCCCGAATTTACCACAAGCGCAATCGTGGTTCATAACCGCCATGCGAAGTACTTTGTTATAAAATAGATAGGAAACAGGATTAAATTAGTATTAATATCTTGCAAAAATATTAATTGCGGGATAGGATGTATGCATCAAGTTTAAGTGATATACTTACTAAAATGTATAAATTACAAGGAGGCAGCAAAATGGCAATAGGACAATTTGTTAAAAGCGCAGACTTCAAGAGCGAAAAACACGTTCCGGTTATCGAACTCCCCGCTGATGTAAAGGCCGGTGAGCCCTTCTTCGTTACGGTTTCAGTGGGAAAAGAGATCGCCCACCCCAACACGACAGAGCACTTCATCAACTGGATAGCCCTCTACTTCAAACCCGAAGGTGAAGGCCCTGTTACCCAGCTTGCCAAATTCGAATTTGTAGCCCACGGCGAATCCACAAAAGGCGCCAATCAGGGACCCGCCTACACAGACCCCTTCGGCACGGCTAAAGTTAAGCTGAACGCCCCCGGAACACTTGTGGCAGTAAGCTACTGTAACATCCACGGTCTGTGGGAATCCAGCGCGGAAGTTAAGTTCTAAGATATTTTCAGACTTTGAGAGACAGGCGGGGCATGACCCCGCCTTTTTTGTTTCCGGTTTTCAATTTTCCATTCATGAGTCACTCTGAACAGAGTGAAGAGTCTCAAGCTCCGTAACAGGTAACTACGCTTTCTCAGATTGAGATCCTTCACCCCTGCGGGTTCAGGATGACCTGAAAACGTGTGTACTTATGCCGCAGGATGCAGACAGAAGCACTGTCTGGTTGTTCCCCCGGCATACAGGGATGTATGCCTCGCCGTGCGAAGCGAAGCCGTGTTCATCACGGCGCGAGCGTGTGTGCTTATGCCGCAGGATGCAGGCAGAAGCACTGTCTAGTTGATGTCCTTGCTTTTCACGATAACTTTGTGACCGTCACCAGCGTCAAGCACAGCCTGATATTCTCCGGCAGGCTTGGCGAAGGTTATTTCGCTGTTCTGGTCAAACTTGCCTTCGAATACTGTCTTTCCGTTCTGTTCAACGCGGAACTTTGAACCCGCTGCGCTGCTGCCGTCACTGAAACCGCCTTCGCATGTCACTTTGCCTTCACCTTCTGCGAAGCATGCCATAAGTGCAGTATGGGCAAAAGCCATTGACGCGGTGAGTACTACCGCAAGAACGATGATTAATTTTTTCATGAGTCCACCTCTTTTTTATTTCTGCCCTCATTGGGGCTTTATGAGTCCTGTTTCAGGCAGCCGCCTTTCCAGTTGACGGGTCTGCCCTTTATGAAGCCTGCAGTAAGTGCTGAGCCCGCCATGAGGAGATAGAACG